>DATLFR010000236.1 GCA_035540895.1 Actinomycetota bacterium
GTGGTGGTGGGCCGACCCGGCCGCCGCCATCGCCATCGCCGGGCTCGCCGCCACCGAAGGCGTGCGCACGTGGAGGGCCGAGGCCCTCGAGGACACCTGCTGCGCCTAGCCGCTCAGACCGCGGCCACGTGCTCGGTCAGCCAGGCGTCTATCCGCTCCCACCAGTCGTAGAGCCACTCGATGAGCTCCTGCTCGTCGCGCGGCACCTCGGCGGCCGGCACCCGCCAGTAGCGGGCCCGCACCGGGTGGGTGAGCGGGATGCTGCTCCAGATCTGCTTGAAGGTGCCGATGTCCTCGAGCACGGCGTGGGCGACGAAGACGACGTCGGCATCGGGGGCCGCGTTGAGCGCGGCCATCACGCCCCCGTGGCGCGGGGGGAGGACGTGCTCCATGCGTTCCGCGCGGTCCGCCGCCTGCTCGTGGCCCTTGCCCCGCAGGTACTCGATGGCCCGCCGGCGCACGCGCGGGGTGAAGTCCTTGCCCTCCGGGAACAGCACGAAGGCGTCGCTGTCGCCCAGGCCGGTGGCGAGCCCGGCGATCGCGTCCATGTAGAGGTGGCGCCGGGACGGGTCGTGTCGGATGAACCGGTTCGGCACCCGGTTCAGCATGATGTCGTACAGGGGCTCCCACTGGAGCTTGGCGAGCATCACGATGCGGGGACGCCGTCCGTACCCGACCAGGATCGTGCCTATCAGCAGCAGGGAGTTGCCCGGTCCGGCGTGGCGGCTGAACACGAGCACCGGTCCGGGACGAGGCACCGGACGCTCCTCGATGTGGATGCGCAGACGGAACAGACGCCGGACGACCCCGTCCATCATCCGCAGCCACCAGGCCATGAACCCGTAGTGCCAGCCCTGGACCCGGTCCGAGCGCATCGCGACCCCGAAACCGCTGGCCACCCACAGGACGAGCATCGCCGCGAACCCGACCAGTTCCAGGACGAGGTAGCAGACGACGAAGGCGACGAGGCGCGTCGTGCGCCAGCTGCCCGGCAGGAAGAGGTCGGCCACGGCCGCGGCGGCGAGGAGCGCGGGCGAGACGGCGAGTATCGCGATGCAGATGAGGACCGCGAGCGGGGCGAGCACCAACCTGCGCACGATCCGTGGCGGCAACCGGTCCACGCCCGCTCCCCCTCAGTCCCCGAGCACCCTGTCCAGATACTTGCACGCCTCGCCGTAGGCGCGCTCGATGCGGCGTGAGACCGCCTTGAAGTCGCGGTAGTTGAGCTGCTTGAGGCTCGGACGCTTCGGCTCCCCGGTGGGTAGCACGTGGGCGACGACCCCCTCGGGCAGGGAGCCCAGGTCCCGGGCGAACCGGTGGCGGCGCGCTATCTCGAACGTGACGAGGGCCACCTGCAGGGGGGTCCGGGGGGCGGTGAGCGGCGCGTCGATCCGGCCCACGTGCAGCACCCAGATCTCCCGCGCGCCGAGGTCCACCGCCCGCGACACCGGGATGCTGTTGACGACGCCCCCGTCGATGTAGTGCTGGTCGCCGATCCTCACCGGCGGGAGCACGCCGGGGATGGCGGCAGAGGCGAGGATGGCGTCGGCCAGGGGTCCGGAGTCGAACCAGCGCTCCTCGGCCCGCTCGATCGATGCGGCCACGCATTGGAAGGGGACGGCGAGCTCGTCGAAGGTGCGCGCCGGGAGCAGCGTGTCGATCAGCCTGCGCAGCCCGGCGTTGGAGTGCATGTGGGTGCGGCTGCGCACGAAGTGCGCCGCGCCGGCGAGGATCGACCCGCCGAACACGCTCTGCTGGTTCAGGCTGACCCAGGCCTCGCGCAGACGGGCGACCATCTCGAGAGACGGGTCGGCGGCGACGGCCGCGCCGTTCAGGGCGCCCACCGATGTCCCGACGACGAGGTCGGGGCGGACGCCGCGCTCGAGGAGGGCGCGGAGCATCCCGACCTCGTAGGCGCCGTTGTGTCCGCCGCCGCCGAGCACGAAGGCGGTGTGCGGCGCCCGGTCCTCAGCCATCGTGCGGCCAGTATGTAGCCGGACGGCCCGGCCCCGTCGGGATCACCGGGCGGCGGCAGGAGGTGGCGGAGCCGCGTAGAAACCCTCTGCGCGGTACCTGCGGCCGTCCCGGCCGCTGCCGCCCGGGGAGCTGGGGTTCAGGGGAGGTGCCAGATGGTCCGCAGGATCGTTGTGGCTGTGCTGCTCTTGTCCGGGACCGCGGTCCCATCCACCGTCCAGGCGGACGAGGTGGTGGTCCGGGAGGTGCTCGCGGGCGCGCGGGCTCCCGGTGGGGCGACGGGTCCGTTCGTGCACACCGCCTTCTATCCGGACACGGTCGAGGCGAAGCGGGGCGACGTGGTCCGGTGGACGTTCCCCGGGTCCTACGGCTGGCACACGGTGTCGTTCGGCTCCCTGCCCGAGCGCGTTTTCCGCGACGACGAGTACCCGGGCCACGTGGCGTTCGACGAGCCGTGGCTGTTCGGACACGAGCTCGGCGACGAGTCGAAGGCTTGCGGCCGCGGGAGCTACTGGAACGAGCCCGACCAGCCGGCCTGCGTCCTGGACGAGGAGGCCATCGGGGGACAGCTCTCCTCGAGCCTGTTCGACCGGTTCTTCAGCATCCCCGACCCCGACTCCACCTTCTCGGCCGTTGTCGACCTCGAGCCGGGGAGCTACCCGTTCTTCTGCAAGATCCACCCCGACATGGTCGGCGAGCTGAAGGTGGTGCCCGACTCCGAGGAGGTGTCCAACCCGACGCCCGAGGAGATCGACGCGGCCATCCTCGCCGACCAGGCGGAGGCCGAGCGGCTGCGCGCCCGGCTCAACGACGTCGACTCGGCGTGGGACCCGGCGGCCGAGGAGTGGGTCGTCCAGGTCGGCGGGAGCACCGGACGCGTGGACATCCACGAGTTCATGCCGGTCTCCCTGCCGGTCGACGCGGGCGAGCACGTCCGCTTCGAGGGCGGCACGCACGACCCGAGCTCGGTGGCGTTCCCGGCCGACGCGCAGGGCGGTTTCTACGCGCTCGGCTCCTGCGACGCGCAGGTCTGCGCACCCGGGCCCGTCAACACGTCCGGGGTGCCGTGGGGGATGACCGGGTGGGCGTTCCCGTGGGCGTGCGACGTGGACGACCGGTCCGGCGGGCTCCCCGGGGTGCCGTTCAGCTACGTCCCGGCTCGGGTGGCCGAGCGCACGCAGCCGGCCGGTGTCCGGAGGGGGTGTCCGGTGGGCGCCCTGCCCGAGATGCTCCTGTCCGCCTACATGGGCAGGCCGAACCGCTCGCCCGGCGACGTGGTCGTCCCGGGAGCCGTGCACATGTCCGGCTGGATGAGCCCGGAGGACACGCCCGACTGGTTCGCGAAGCTCCCGGACGGGAGCCGCGTCCTGCACCGCTTCGACGCCGAGTTCCCGGTCGCCGGGACGTACGCGTTCGCCTGCCTGAACCACGAGTTCATGCGCGGGACGATCGTCGTCGGGTAGTGGCCGCAGCGCGCATCGTCCGGACGTCGCTCGCCCTGCTCGCCGCGCTCGCGGCGGTCTGGGGCGCGCCCGCCGCTGCGCAGGTCGGCGATACCGAGGTGACGATCAGGGACCTCAGGTTCACGCCGGCCGAGGTGCGGATCGCGCCGGGGACGGCCGTGGTCTGGCGGGCGCTCGAGGCCGGGCACACGGTCACGGCCGACGCGGGGGCCTTCGACACCGGCCGAACCCTCGCCCAGGGCGACACGTTCCGGTGGGTCTCCCCATCGGAG
>DATLFR010000237.1 GCA_035540895.1 Actinomycetota bacterium
GGGCTGGTCGGCCCGGACACGGTCGGGCTGATGATCACGAACCCCAACACCCTCGGCGTCTTCGAGTCGAGGATCTCGGAGATCACCTCGATCGTGCACGAGGCGGGGGGTCTGGCCTACTGCGACGGCGCGAACCTCAACGCGATCGTCGGCCGCGCCCGTCCGGGCGATATGGGTTTCGACGTCGTCCACATCAACCTGCACAAGACGTTCTCGACCCCCCACGGCGGGGGAGGTCCGGGGGCGGGTCCGCTCTGCGTCAAGGAGCACCTGGCTCCCCACCTCCCGGTCCCGCGCGTGGTCCGCCTGCAGGACGGGACGTTCGACCTCGTCACCGACGACGCCTCGTCCATCGGACCGGTCCACTCGTTCGCCGGCAACTTCGCGGTCGTCGTTCGGGCCTACGCCTACCTGCGCAGGCTGGGAGCCGAGGGGCTGCGGCGGGTGTCCGGGCACGCCGTCCTGAACGCCAACTACCTGAAGGCGCGGCTGATCGACCGCTACCCCGTCCCGTACCCCTCGGGCACGATGCACGAGTTCGTGGCCTCCGGGGACCGCTTCCGCCGACATGGCGTCAGGACCTTCGATATCGCGAAGGCGCTGCTCGACCACGGGTTCCACGCGCCCACCATCTACTTCCCGCTCACGGTGCGGGAGGCGCTCATGATCGAGCCCACCGAGACGGAGTCGAAGGAGACCCTGGACCGGTTCGTGGAAGCGATGCTCGAGATCGCGGACCGAGCGGAGAGCGGGGAGGGCGAGCACCTGAGGACCGCCCCCCACGAGCTGCCGGTCCGGCGTCTGGACGAGGCCCGCGCGGCCCGTCAGCTCACGCTGCGCGGCTGAGCGTCACAGCACCTTCCGGCCCTGCGCCGTCCCGAACTCCTCGTCCTCCGCCTCGCACCCTTCGTGGCCGCATCGGCACCCGTGGTTGCCCGCCTGCGCGTCGTGGCGGCAGTCGTCCGAGCAGTAGCCGCCTTCGCCGGCCGAGCATGTGCACGGCACGTGCATGCAGTCCGTGTCCGCCATCTCTCCCTCCTGTGTCGATGCGGGGTTCATGCCCGGTTCCGTGCTCTCCGACTCCTGGGCTCGCATCTCCCGTCCCCACTGGATGCGCCTCCAGATCAGGTAGACGGCGACCGGCAGCACGAAGGTGAGCAGCTCCGGGATGCCTCCCAGGTGCGCGTACGAGGCGACGGGGCCTTCCATGTCCTCACCGTATCGGGCGGTGACGGTAGTGTCGTCTTCCTGGTGCGGCACGACCGAGGAGGGGACATGACAGCTCGACTGATCGCCGTGTACCGCAAGCCCGACGACCCGGACACGTTCGACACCCACTACAACGACGTGCACCTCCCGTTGGCGCGCACGATGCCCGGGATCCGCAAGGTCGAGGTGCACCGGGCGCGCAAGGCGCTCATCGGCGACGACGACAACTACATCGTCACCGTGATGCACTTCGACGACGCCGAGGCGTTGGAGCGGGCGACCTCGTCGGAAGAGGGGATGGCGGCCGGCAAGGACGCGTACAAGCTGTCCGGCGGCACCGTGAAGCTCTTCGTCGCCGAGTGCGAAGAGGTGCAGACGTGACGGAAGGGTACGAGACGCTGATCGTCGAGAAGGTCGACGACGACGTCGGCCTGATCCGGCTCAACCGGCCCGACTCCCTCAACGCCCTCAACTCCACGCTGATGGAGGAGCTGCTGGAGGCGCTGCTCGACTTCGAGGGCGACGACGACATCCGCTGCATCGTCATCACCGGCAACGAGCGCGCCTTCGCGGCGGGAGCCGACATCTCCGAGATGGCCGACGCCACGCTGGTCGACGCCTACCGGGCCGACAACCTGGCCCTGTGGGACGGGATCGCAGAGATCAGGACACCGATCATCGCCGCGGTCGACGGATGGTGCCTGGGGGGCGGCTGCGAGCTCGCGATGACGTGCGACATCGTTATCGCGTCCGAGCGGGCGAGGTTCGGTCAGCCCGAGATCAAGATCGGCGTCATCCCCGGAGCGGGGGGGACACAGAGGCTCACGAAGGCGATCGGGAAGTCCCGGGCGATGGAGATGGTGCTGACCGGGGAGCCGATGGATGCGGCGGAGGCCGTGGCCCGGGGCCTGGTTAGCCGGACCGTCCCTGCGGAGACGCTGATGGATGAGACGCTCCGGGTAGCGAAGCAGATCGCGTCGATGCCGCCGATCGCCGTCCAGATCGGCAAGGACTCGGTCAACCGCTCGTACGAGACGACGTTGAGCGAGGGAGTGAAGGCGGAGCGGCGCAACTTCTACCTGCTCTTCGCGACGGAGGACCGGCGGGAGGGGATGGAGGCCTTCGTGAACAAGCGCAAGCCGGAGTGGAAGGGGCGGTAGGCATGGCCTACGAGACCGTCCTCTACGAGGTCGCCGGTGGTGTGGCGACGATCACGATGAACCGTCCGGACGCGCGCAACGCGCTGAACGCCACGCTCGTCCGGGAGCTGCGCGATGCCCTCCGGACGGCCGGACGGGACCGGGGGGTGCGCGCCGTCGTCCTCACGGGAGCCGGTAGGGGCTTCTGCGCCGGACAGGATCTCAAGGACGTGACCGGCGACGCGACGCCCCCGACGCTGGGGGACCACCTGGAACGGACCCTGAACCCCCTGGCCCGCTCCATCTACGAGCTCCCGAAGCCCACCGTCGCGGCGTTGAACGGGGTGGCCGCCGGAGCGGGGGCCAGCCTCGCGCTCGCCTGCGACCTCCGCATCGCGTCCGAGGCCGCCTCCATGATCATCGTCTTCTCGAAGGTCGGGCTGATCCCCGACTCCGGCGCGACCTGGCTCCTTCCCCGGATCGTCGGCCAGGGCCGCGCTCTGGAGATGGCCTACCTGGCCGAGCCGGTGGGGGCGGAAGAGGGGCTGCGGACCGGTCTCTTCAACCGGGTCGTGCCCGCCGACGACCTCGCCTCGGCGGCGGGCGAGCTCGCGCAGAGGCTGGCCTCCGGGCCCACGACGGCGTTCTCGCTCACGAAGCGGGCGATCGACCGGGCGTGGGGGAGCACCTACGAGCAGGCCCTCCAGCACGAGGCGCACCTGCAGACGGCGGCGGGTCGCGGCTCCGACTACACCGAAGGCGTGAACGCGTTCGTCGAGAAGCGCGCACCCGACTTCACGGGAGCCTAGATGGTCGCACCGCTGACGTCTGGAGACGTCGACGAGGCGGCCGGCCTCCTATCGCTTGCTCTCTACGAGGACCCGATCATCTCGTACATGCTCCCGGACGCGGACACACGCCTCGAGCTGGGCGCCCACAACTTCCGCGGACTCGTCAGGTTCGGCGTCATGTTCGGCTTGGCGCTCGGGACGGACCCGCCCCTGGGCGGTGTCCTCGTCGCGAACCCGCCCCGTGTGGACATCACCCCCGAGACCGCTCGGGCGGCCGGGCTCACGGACCGGGTTCAGCACCTGGGTCGGGACGCGGTCATTCGTCAGGGCATGCTCATGGACCACCTGGAGGCCGTCCATCGCCGAGACTTGCCTCCGGACCACTGGTACGTCTCCATAGTCGGCGTACTTCCAAACCGGCAGCGGCGAGGCGTCGGGACGGCCCTGTTCGAGCCGGTCCTGGCGCGTGCGGACCAGGACGGACTCCCGTGCTACCTCGATACCGCGCAGGCCCGGAACGCTGCGTTCTTCCAGAGCCTCGGCTTCGAGGTGCTCACGGAGAGCGAGTACGAGCCCGCCTCGCTCATGCTCTGGACCTGCGTACGGGAGCCCCGACGTCCCGACGGAGACGGTGGCCGGCATGCCCCCCGCTAGACTGGGTAGGTAGCCCACGCCCCGAGGGGGAACGCATGCAGAGCCCACCCATCGAACGGACCGACACCGAGTACGTCGACCGCGTCCTCGCGTTCAAGGCCCGCATCGACGCGGGCGAGAAGGTCGAGGCGGCCGACTGGATGCCCGACGAGTACCGCGACGCGGTCCTTCGGTTCATCGAGATGCACGCCAACTCCGAGATCATGGGCGCGCTGCCGGAGCGGGAGTGGATCCCCAGGGCTCCCAGCCTGCGCCGCAAGCTCTCGCTCACCTCGAAGGTGCAGGACGAGGTCGGCCACGCCCAGATCCTCTACCGGGTGGCCGAGGACCTGGGCAAGAGCCGGGAGAAGATGTTCGACGACCTGGTCAACGGGCGCACGAAGTTCCACAACGTCTTCCACTACCCGACCCGGTCCTGGGGGGACGTGGCGGTGATCGGCTGGCTGATCGACGGCGCGGCGCTCGTCACCCAGAAGGCGCTGCTGAACTGCTCCTACGAGCCCTACGTGCGGGCCATGAAGCGGATCTGCGCCGAGGAGTCGCTGCATCTGCGCCACGGCGAGGATCTCACGCTCGAGCTCGTCAGCGGCACGCCCGAGCAGCGCGAGATGTTCCAGGACGCGGTGAACCGCTGGTGGCGGCCGATCATGCACTTCTTCGGCCCGCCGTCCAAGCCGGGGAAGGACGCGCTCCTCTACTGGGGCATCAAGTCGAAGTCGAACGAGGAGCTGCGCGACGAGTTCTTCTCCACCTACGTTCCCCGCCTGTGGGACCTGGGCATCTCGGTGCCGGACCCCGAGCTCCGCTACGACGAGCAGGGGGGACGCTGGCACTGGGGCGACCCCGACTGGGACGAGTTCTGGCAGGTCGTGAAGGGTCAGGGCCCGAAGACGGCCGAGCGGCTGGGCCTGCGCAAGCACGCTTGGGACACCCACGCCTGGGTGCGCCAGGCGTTCAACGGCAGCGCGGTCGCCTGACGTCATGAAGGTGTGGGAGGTCTTCGGCGAGCGGCGCCTCGCGGAGGACCCGCAGGTCGTCGGCACCATCCTGGCTCCCGATCTCGAGATGGCCCTCCTGCTCGCCCGCGAGTGCTACTTCCGCCGCGGCGAGGGACAGCGCTACGCGGTGCGGGAGCGAGGGACGGACGAGCTGCACTGGTGCCGCGAGGACGAGGTGGTCGGCGGTGTGACCGACAAGTCCTACCGCCGTCCGGACGGCTACGTCGGCGTGGGAGCCAAGTTCCAGCGCGTGAAGGAGGAGCTGGCGGCCAGGGGAGTGGCTCCCTTCCGTCCCTGACGGCGGGACCCCTCCGGGCCGCCGATAGACTGGACCCGTGGGAGGAGGATCCTGTGTCCGAGAATGACCACGCCCGACTCAGCCTCCTGCTCGCGCTCGCCGACGACGAGCTGATCCTCGGCCACCGTCACTCCGAGTGGACGGGATGGGCTCCCATGATCGAGGTCGACCTCGCCTTCTCCTCCATAGCGCAGGACGAGATCGCCCACGCCCAGATCCTGTACGAGCTGGCCGAGCCGCTCGACGGACGGGAACCCGACGCGCTCGCCCTCGGGCGTCACCCGGGCGAGTACCGCAACGCGATCGTCTGCGAGCACGACAGCCGCGACTGGGGGTACACCCTCGCCCGCCACTACCTGTACGACGTGGCCGACGACGTGCGGCTCGGCTCGCTCGAGTCCTCCAGCTGGAGCGAGCTCGCCAAGGCGGTGTCCGTCATCCGCCTCGAGGAGCGCTACCACCTCGACCACGCCCGTTCCTGGCTGCGGAGGTTGACCGGGGCCGGTCATGGGGACCACCTGTCCGGTGCGCTGGCTACGGTCGCCGGAGAGGTCTCCGCCTTGTTCGAGCCGCTGTGGGAGGAGGATGTCCTGGTGAGGTCGGGGGAGCTCCCACGTCCGCACGACGAGCTGCGTCAGGAGTGGCAGGACCGGGTGACCTCCGAGCTGAGCTCGTACGGGCTCCCCGTCCCGGACTTCACGCCGGCGGCGACCGGCGGCCGGTACGGACAGCGATCCCCCGACTTCGCCCCCCTGTGGGAGGACCTGACCGGGCTGTACCGGACGCACCAGGGGGCCACCTGGTGAGCGTCACCGAGGCCCTCACGGCCGTGACCGACCCTGAGATCCCGAGCGCGTCGATAGTCGACCTGGGGATGGTGCACGCGGTGACCGAGTCGGCGGACGCCGTCGAGGTCGAGCTGCTCCCCACCTTCGTCGGGTGCCCGGCGAAGTACGTGATCGGACAGGACGTGGAGAGGGCGGTGTCCGGGGCCGCGCCCGGGAAGCGGGTCTCCGTCCGGTTCGTGTACGACCCCCCCTGGACGGCCGACCGGGTGAACGAGCGCGGGCGCGCGGCGCTGCGCGGGTTCGGGATCTCGCCCGACGCCGGGA
Organism: Actinomycetota bacterium; assembly: GCA_035540895.1. Taxonomy (NCBI): domain Bacteria; kingdom Bacillati; phylum Actinomycetota; species Actinomycetota bacterium. The sequence goes on from DATLFR010000237.1 coordinate 6,202, forward strand.
CCTGTCCGTACTGCGGCTCCCGCGAGACGGACCTGGAGTCCGCGTTCGGACCCACCCCGTGCCGGAGCACCCACTTCTGCCGGTCGTGTAGGAACGTGTACGAGGGGTTCAAGGACAAGGGCCGCCGGGTCCTGCCGATAGTGGGGGAGGCGTCGTGAGGACCCTGGAGGCGGACCAGCCCTACCAGCTGATAGCCCCGGACGGCACCGCCGCGTCGGGGGTGCGGGACCTCCCGCTGGACGACGACGACCTCCGCGACCTGTACCGGCGGATGGCGCTCGTCCGGCGGGCGGACACCGAGGCCACCGCACTCCAGCGCCAGGGCGAGCTCGCCGTGTGGGCTCCCATGGCCGGACAGGAGGCCGCCCAGGTCGGCAGCGCGTCCGCGCTCGAGCCGCAGGACATGGCCTTCCCGTCCTACCGGGAGCTGGGGGCGGCGATGACCCGCGGCGTCGACGTCGTCGGGTACCTGCACTTCTACCGGGGGACCTGGCACGGGGGGATCTATGACCCCAGCGAGCACGGGTTCGGGATGATCTCCGTCCCCGTCGCCAGCCAGTGCCTGCACGCGGCGGGGTGGGCGATGGGAGCCAGGTTCGACGGCAAGGACTCGGTCGCCCTCGCCTACTTCGGCGACGGCGCGACCTCGGAGGGGGACTTCCACGAGGCGTGCAACTTCGCCGGGGTCTTCCGGGCTCCCGCGATCTTCTTCTGCCAGAACAACCGGTGGGCCATCTCGGTGCCGCTGAGCAAGCAGACGGCCGCGCCCATCTTCGAGAAGGCGAAGGCGTACGGGTTCCCCGGCGTCTGCGTCGACGGCAACGACGTGCTCGCCGTCTGGCAGGTGACGCGCGAGGCCCGAGAGCGGGCGCTCGAGGGGGTGCCCACGCTGATCGAGGCGATGACCTACCGCCTCGCCCCCCACTCCACGGCCGACGACGCGTCGATCTACCAGTCCGCGGAAGAGGTCGAGATGTGGCGCCCACGGGAGCCGATCGGGCGCTACGAGAGCTTCCTGCGGCGCGAGGGCCTCGCCGACGAAGACTTCTTCTCCGAGGTGGGAGCGGCGGCGGACGCGATCGCCCACCGCATCCGCACCGGCCTCGTGGGGGCGGGTCCGGAGCCGATCACGGACAGCTTCGACCACGTGTACGACGATCTGCCGCAGCACCTCGCCCGGCAGCGCGAAGAGGCGCTGAGGGACGACTGACATGCCCGAGGTCACGATGGCTCAGGCGCTCAACACGGCGCTGAAGGACAGCCTCGCCGAAGACGACCGGGTGCTCGTGCTCGGCGAGGACGTCGGGAAGCTGGGCGGCGTCTTCCGGATCACGCAGGGTCTGCAGGCTGAGTTCGGCGAGGAGAGGGTGTTCGACACCCCGCTCGCCGAGTCGGGGATCGCGGGGGTATCCGTCGGCTTGGCCCTCGCGGGGTGGAAGCCGGTGGCGGAGATGCAGTTCGACGCGTTCAGCTACCCCGCGCTCGACCAGGTGATCTCCCACGTCGCCCGGTACCGCCACCGGTCCCGCGGCAGCGCGACGATCCCGATGGTGATCCGTATCCCCAGCGCGGGCGGGATAGGGGCGGCCGAGAACCACTCCGATTCGCCGGACGTCCTCTACGCAGCCGTCCCCGGCCTCAAGGTCGTGATGCCCTCCAACCCCCTGGACGCCTACACGATGCTGCGCCAGGCCATCGCCGACCCCGACCCCGTCGTCTTCCTCGAGCCCAAGTCGCGGTACTGGATGAAGGCGGACGGCGACCTGAAGGAGACCGGCATGCCCCTCGGGCGCGCGCGCATCGTGCGCGAGGGGGACGGGGCGACGTTGATCGCCTGGGGAGCGATGGTCACCCGTTGCCTCGAGGTGGCCGATATCGCCGCCGCGGACGGGGTCGAGCTCGAGGTGGTCGACCTGCGGTCCCTGGCCCCCCTCGACCTGGAGACGATCGCGGTCGCGGTCCGTCAGACGGGCCGCGCGGTGATCGTCCACGAGGCGCCCATGACGATGGGTCCCGGGGCCGAGGTCTCGGCGCGCATCATGGAGGACTGCTTCGAGTGGCTCGAGGCGCCCGTGACCCGGGTCACCGGGTACGACACCCCTTACCCCCCGGCGACGATCGAGCACCATTACGTGCCTTCCGTCGACCGGATCCTGCGCGCGGTCGAACGCGTCCTCACCTACTGATGGCGACCAGGGTCTTCAAGCTCCCGGACCTAGGCGAGGGGCTCGAGGGAGCCGAGGTCTCCCGGTGGCTGGTCGGGGTCGGTGACGAGGTGGCGCTGAACCAGCCGCTCGTGGAAGTGAACACGGAGAAGGCGCTCGTCGAGATCCCCTCTCCGTTCGCGGGCCGCGTCTCGGAGCTGCACGCAGGGGAGGGAGACGAGGTCGCGGTGGGGGCGCCGCTCGTCACGTTCGAGCTCGAGGGAGCGGAGGAGCCGCCGCCCGAGGGCGCCGGCAAGCGCAAGGCGGTCCTCGTCGGGTACGGCGTGTCGAGCGACGACCCGCCCAAGCCCAAGGGACGACTCAACCTGCGCCTCCCGGGGCGCGGCCCGAAGGCGCCTCCGCGGACGGGTAAGCCGCTCGCGACGCCGGCCGTTCGCAAGCTCGCGAAGGACCTCGGCATCGACCTGGCGACCGTCGCGGGGACGGGTCCGGGCGGGCGGATCACCCGCGAGGACATCGAGCGGTCCACGGCCTCCGCCCAGGCCGCGGCCAAGGCGGTGCCCGTCCCGGAGCTCCCGGGTGACGAGCGGGTGCCGGTCAAGGGGACGCGGCGCCTGATCGCCGAGCGGATGCACGTGGCGTGGACGCAGGTCCCCCACGTGACCACCTACCTGACGGTCGACTGCACCGAGCTCGAGTCGTACCGGGCCGAGCTCGCGGACGGCGGGAGGCTCACGGTCATGCCGATAGTCGCCCGCGCTCTGGCCGAGGTGTGCCGCGATCACCGGGAACTCAACGCGGCGTGGGACGACCGCGGAGAGATCGTCCTGCGCGACGTCGTGCACGTAGGCATGGCGACGGACACCGACCAGGGCCTGGTCGTCCCGGTCGTGCGGGACGTCCACCGCCGCGGCATCACGGACATCGCCGCCGAGATGGCCGAGCTCGCCGAAGCGGTCCGGACCGGCCGCGCCACCAGGCAGCAGCTGTCCGGGTCGACGATCACCATCTCCAACGTCGGCTGGTTCGGCGCCGAGTACGGGACGCCGATCATCAACGTCCCCGAGGTGGCGATCCTCGCCGTGGGGGTGATCGAGATGCGCCCGCGCGTCGTGGCCGGCCGGGTGGAGCCGCGCCTGTGCTGCACGATGTCGCTCTCGTTCGACCACCGGGCGGTGGACGGCGCCCAGGCGGGGTGGGCCCTCGTGGACCTGCGGGAGCACCTGGAGGACCCGCAGCTGCTGCGGGCCCTGCCCGTCTAGTTCATCGTCGCCTGGAGGCGGCGGATCTCCCGCTCGACCTCCTCGACCTCGGGCGACTCCGCCTCGTCGAGGTAGTCGCGGAGGTCGGCGATCGCCTCCGGCCAACGTCCCATGGCAGCGAGGACGGCTGCGCGCTCCCGGTGCTCGTCCGGGGGCGTGTCCGGCAGGACGAGCAGGAAGTCCTCCACCCAGAGAGCGCGGGAGAGTTCGCCGGCGGCGCCGAAGACGCTCTTCAGGTTCACGAGCGCGCGGCGGACGATGTCCCGGGGCCGGGCCGGCTCGAGGTAGGAGTCGTGCCACTCGATGCGTCCCGCCGTGCGCCGCGCGAAGACGAGCATGGCCTGGTCCACGTCGAGGACCCGGCCCCCGTCGAAGGGGTCGGCGTAAGCCTCCTCACCCGAGACCCCCACGAGGAAGTGCATCGGCATCCCGATCCCGGCGAGGTCGATCCCCGCCCATCGCGCCGACTCGATCCACAGCGTCGACAGCGTGATCGGGATCCCCCGCCCGCGGTCGATGACCTCGTTCAGGAACGAGTTGCGGGGGTCGTAGTACTCCTCCCTGTCGCCGCGGATGCCGGCCGCCGTCATGACGTCCCGGACCGCCTTCAACTGCTCGACCGGGTCCTGGGTGCCGGCGGCCAGCGCGCAGACCTGGGTGCCGAGCTCCCGGATGGCCTCGAGGTACCGGTCTGTGTCCATCTCCGGGTACTCGGCGCGAGCGAAGGCGAGGAAGGCGTCCGCCAGCGGGAAGTCCTCCTCGGCGACGATCTCGGCGAATCGTTCGATCGCGTCCATCAGGGGCGGGGTCCGTACGTCTTGACGAGCGCGGCCGAGACTGAGGTGCAGATGACCCTGCCGTCCATATCGGTCACCGTCCCTTCCGTGTGCGCGGCCGTCTTCCCCATCCTGGTTACCCGTCCTTCGACCAGATACTCATCAGGGTAGGCCGGTTCGAGGTAGGTGAGTCGCATGTCGAGCGTCACCGCCCCCGCCCACTCCGGGGCGAGCGTGACGATCGCGAACGACTGGGCCATGTCGAGAGGCACGCCGAGGATGCCGCCCTGCACCCACCCGAGGGGAACCCGCGTCCAGGCGGGCGGCTTCCATCTCAGCCGGGCCACGCCCGGCTCCCAGCCCGCCGGCTCGATCCCGAGCTCCCTCACGAACCTGGGCGGCGGCATCTCCCTCTCGTCCGCCCGCCCCTCGAGGACGAGCTGCCACCAGGGGCGGTCCGGGGTCGTCATCGCATCTTCCTTGGGCCGGGGTCCACGGGCCGGTAGTGTAGCGACCATGGCCCACATGAGCGCCCGGCTCGGCGTGAAGGACCTCGACCGCGAGCTCCGCTTCTTCGAGGCCCTGGGGTTCACGGTGGAGCGGTCCGGGACGTCGGCTCGGGTCACGCTCGGGTACGCCGCCCTGACCGTTCAGACGTACGAGACGCTGCGGGTGGGGGACCGTCCGCTGCTCGATTGGGAGCAGCGTCCGACCCAGTTCGGCACGGGCGTGCAGTTCTACCTGATGGTGGACGACGTCCAGGAGGTGGCCGACCGGATCCCGATCGGTGTGCCGCGTCCCTGGCCGGTCCAGGACAAGCCGTGGGGCCTGCGGGAGCTCACGCTGAAGTCGCCCTCCGGGTACCTGCTGACCTTCGCGCAGCCGGTGCGTTAGCCGTCCGGGCCCGGCGGTAGTATCCGGGCGATGGCCCGCAAGCTCGTCTACATCGACGGACACTCCCTCGCCTATCGCGCGTTCTTCGCCCTCCCCACCTCCCTCGTCACCTCCACCGGGCAGATCACGAACGCCGTCTACGGCTTCACCGCGATGCTGATCAAGCTCCTGGGAGACGAGCGCCCGGACGGCGTCGTCGTCTGCTTCGACAAGGGCAAACCGGCCTACCGCTACGACCGCTACGCGGAGTACAAGGCGGGCCGAGCCGCGACCCCGGACGAGTTCCGCGACCAGCTCGGGCTACTGCGCGAGGTGCTGGAGGTGCTCCGGCTCCCGGTGCTCGAGCTCGAGGGGTACGAAGCGGACGACCTCCTGGCCACCCTCGCCCGCCGGACGGTCGAGGCGGGGGACGAGGCGGTCATCCTGACCGGGGACCGCGACGTCCTGCAGCTCGTCCGGCCCGGCGTCACCGCGCTCATGACCGGACGCGGCGTCACCGACATGAAGCGCTACGACCGCGACGCCGTCTTCGACCGGTACGGGATCTACCCCGAGCAATGGCAGGACTTCGCCGCCCTGAAGGGGGAGACGTCGGACAACCTCCCGGGCGTCCCAGGGGTGGGGGACAAGACGGCCGCGAAGCTGGTGAACCAGTTCGGAGACGTGGAGGGGGTCATCGCCAACGCCGACAGCCTCACGCCGAAGGTCAGGGCGGGCGTGGTGGAGATGGCCGACCAGATCCGCCTCAACAAGGAGCTGAACCGCCTCCTCGACGACGTCGAGATCGACATCGACCTCGGGTCGATCCGCCTCGAGCCGTTCGACGACGAGGGGGTGCGCAAGTGCTTCACCTCCCTCGAGTTCCCGACCCTCTACGCCCGGCTGCGCGAGATCGACGCGACGGCCACCACGGAGGCGCCCTCGCTGGAGCTGGAGCGGGTCGAGCAGCTGATGGACGTGGAGCTCCCGGACGAGCTCGCCATAGCCTCGGACGCGTCCTGGCTGGCCGTGGCCATGGGGGAGCGGAGCGCCGGGGTGGTCCCGATGGAGGCCGCCCCGGGGATGCTCCGCGACGAGCTGGCGGATCCGTCCCGCCCGAAGGTCGCGCACGACGCGAAGGCGCTGATCCGGATGGTCCTCGAGGCGGGCGGCGACCTCCACGGGCTCGAGCTCGACACCCACGTCGCGGCCTACCTGCTGGACCCCGGTGCGGCCGGGGGGTACCGGCTCCCGGACGTCGTCCGCCGCGTGCTCGGTGTCTCGATCGACGAGGAGCCCGAAGAGGGGAAGCCGAAGCAGGCGACGCTTGAGCTGGTCTCGGACGACGGGGAGCGGGCGGCGCTCGAGGCGGTGGCGGTCCGGGCGCTCGCTCCCGTGCTGCGGGAGCAGCTGACCAACCGGGGCATGTGGGAGCTGGCGACGACGCTCGAGTTCCCGCTCGTCCGGGTGCTGGCCCGGATGGAGCGCGCGGGGATCGCCATCGACATCGACTATCTCAAGCAGCTGAACGGGGAGCTCGGGGCGCGGATGTCCGAGCTCGAAGCGAGGATCCACACCCACGCCGGATACGAGTTCAACGTCAACTCCAACCCCCAGCTTCAGAAGATCCTCTTCGAGGACCTCGGGCTCCCGAAGACGAAGCGGATCAAGACCGGGTACTCCACCGACCAGGCGGAGCTGGCGAAGCTGGCAGGTGCCCATCCGATGGTCGACGACCTGATCGCCTACCGGGAGGTGGCCAAGCTCAAGACAGGCTTCACCGACTCGCTGCTCCCGCTCGTGAACCCCAAGACCGGGCGCATCCACACGACCTACGTGCAGACGGGGGCGGCGACCGGGAGGCTCAGCTCGACCGCGCCCAACGTGCAGAACATCCCGATCCGCGGCGACCTGGGGCGGCAGATCCGCCGGGCGTTCACCGCCCCGCCCGGGAAGGTGCTGCTGTCGGCGGACTACTCGCAGATCGAGCTGCGCGTGCTCGCCCACCTGTCCCAGGACCCGGGGATACTCGAGGCTTTCCGCGGCCACCACGACTTCCACGCGGCGATCGCCGCGAAGGTGTACGGGGTGCCCGTCTCCGACGTCACGCCGCAGATGCGGTCGTACGCGAAGCAGTTCTCGTACGGGATCGCGTACGGGATGGGCGCGTTCGGAGTCTCCCAGCGCCTGCAGGTCGAGATGGAGGACGCCCGGGATTTCGTCGACGCCTACTACGCCCAGTTCCCCCAGATCAAGGACTTCCTCGACGCCCAGGTCGGCCGGGCCAAGGTGGACGGGTTCACCACCACGCTGTTCGGACGGCGCCGCTACCTGCCCGAGCTGAACAGCCCGAACCCGCGCATACGCGGGATGGGGGAGCGGATGGCGCTGAACGCCCCGATCCAGGGCACGGCCGCGGACATCATCAAGCGCGCGATGATCGACGTGGACGCGGCGCTCGAGGCGTCACCCGAGGTGGCGACGATGCTGCTGTCGGTGCACGACGAGCTCGTCTTCGAGGTGCCGGAGGGGATGCAGGAGAGCGCGACCGAGCTCGTCCGGACCCACATGGAGGCCGCCGCCGACCTGATCTGCGGCCTTGAGGTGGACGTCCACGTGGGGGCCAACTGGGACGCCGCCCACGCGTAGATGCCGTCGAGCTCTGTCGCGCATCCTGAAGCGGCAGGTCCGTCGGTCACGTACGGGGCTCCCGCGCCGACTCAGCGGGTTATCCGTGCAGGTGATAGGCTCTACGGGCTCCCGCCCGCCTCCCGCGGGCTTGGAGACACTTGCCTCGGAGGTACCCCACAGACATGGATCAGGAAGACGCTGCCCGCAACGACTCGTCCGGCCAGGACGGCCAGGACTTCGACCCCACCCCCATACCCCCGCGCACCCAGCTCGGCGAGATCACCACGCGCGAGGAGCTCCACGCCGCCTACGACGAGACCCTGAAGGACTTCAACGACGGTGACGTCGTGCGCGGCCACGTGCTGCGCATCGACAAGGACGAGGTGCTCGTCGACATCGGGTACAAGTCCGAGGGCGTGATCCCGGTGCGGGAGCTGTCCATACGCCACGACGTGAACCCCAACGACGAGGTGAAGGTCGGCGAGGAGATCGACGCCCTGGTCCTGCAGAAGGAGGACAAGGACGGCCGGCTGATCCTGTCCAAGAAGCGCGCCCAGTACGAGAAGGCGTGGGGCGTGATCGAGGAGAGGAAGAACGCGGGCGAGGTAGTGCGGGGGCGGGTCATCGAGGTCGTCAAGGGCGGCCTCATCGTGGACATCGGCCTCCGCGGGTTCCTGCCCGCCTCCCTGGTGGACATCCGCCGCGTCGGCGACCTCAACCCGTTCGTCGGTCAGGAGCTCGAGGCGAAGATCATCGAGCTGGACCGCAACCGCAACAACGTCGTCCTGTCGCGTCGGGCCTGGCTCGAGGAGACGCAGCGTGAGACTCGCCACGAGCTCCTCGACTCCCTGAAGAAGGGTGAGCAGCGCACGGGGAAGGTGTCCTCGATCGTGAAGTTCGGCGCCTTCGTGGACCTCGGCGGGATCGACGGGCTCGTGCACGTGTCGGAGCTGTCCTGGAAGCACGTGGAGGACCCCGCTGAGGTCGTCCACGTCGGACAGGAGGTCGAGGTCGAGGTCCTGGACGTCGACTACGAGCGCGAGCGCATCTCGCTCTCGCTGAAGTCCACCCAGGAGGACCCGTGGCAGGCCTTCGGCCGGCGCCACGAGCCGGGGGAGATCATCGAGGGCCGGGTGACCAAGCTCGTCTCGTTCGGGGCCTTCGTCCAGGTCGGCGACGGGCTCGAGGGCCTCGTCCACATCTCCGAGCTGAGCCAGAAGCACGTTCAGACGCCGGCCGAGGTGGTGGCCGTCGGCGACCCGGTGAAGGTGAAGATCCTCGACGTCGACCCGAAGCGTCGCCGCGTCTCCCTCTCGATAAAGCAGGCCGAGGAGGGTTACGTCCCCGGCCCGGAGGGCTCCGAACAGGGCCCGCTGCGTCAGGACTCGTTCCTCGACGCCGACTCGGAGCCGGAGATCGAGCCCGAGCCGGAGCCCGTCGAGGAGGCGCCGCCCGCGGACGAGACGCCGGACGACCCTGACGACGCGCCGGCCTCCGGCGTGCCGGACGACACCCTCGAGGCGTTCGTCCGGGACATGAACCAGGGCTCTTAGCTCACCGCGTGTACGTCGTCGGCCTCACCGGCGGGATCGGCACCGGCAAGACGACCGTGGCGAGGATGCTCGCCGACCGGGGAGCCGAGGTCATCGACGCCGACGTGCTGGCCCGCGAGGTCATCGCCCGCGGCACACCCGGGTTCGACGAGGTGGTCGAGGCGTTCGGAGCGTCGGTCGTGGGGGCGGACGGATCGCTCGACCGCCGCGCCATCGCCTCGCTCGTGTTTTCCGACGACGAGGCCAGGGCACGGCTGAACGCGATCGTGCACCCGAAGGTCTACGAGCGGATCGCGGCCCGCCTGGCCGAGCTGTCGGCGACGGATGCGATCGTGGTGCTGGACGTGCCGCTGCTGCTCGAGTCGTCGTCCGGCTCCCGGGAGGCGGTCGCCGAGGTGATCGTGGTGGTCGCGTCGGAGGAGAACGCGCTCGACCGGGTCGTGCAGCGGGGGCTCGACCGCGACGACGCCCGGGCGCGGATGCGCGCGCAGCTCCCGATCGAGGAGAAGGTGAGGATGGCCGACCACGTGGTCAGCAACGACGGAGGGCTCCCCGAGCTCGAGGAGCAGGTGGACGCGCTGTGGCAACAGCTGCTCGCCAAGGCGGGGGCGGCGGCGTGATCGAGGCCGTCTTCTTCGACGCCGGACAGACGCTGCTGCGGGCCGAGCCGTCCTACCCGGAGCTGGCCGCGCAGGTGTACCGGTCCAGGGGCCACCACGTCGACTCAGACGACATCGTTCGGGTGAGCCGGGAGCTCGGCTCCCACTTCCGCGACGCCGCCGACCGCGGCTGGGTCTTCTCGGCCACCGCCGAGGACTCGCACCGCTTCTGGACCGCCTTCTACCGCGACCAGATGGAGCGCCTCGGCATCGACGATCCCGACTCGGTCGAGGTGCTGTACGAGACGTTCTCGGACGTGCGCAGCTACGGGCTGTACGACGACGTGGTCGAGGTGCTCGTGCACCTCCGCGACGAGGGCTTCCGTCTGGGGATCATCTCGAACTTCGAGGCCTGGCTCGACCCGCTCCTCGACCACCTGGGGATCAAGCACATCTTCGAAGTGGTCGCCATCTCCGGGCCGCTGGCCGTCGAGAAGCCCGACCCGAAGATCTTCGCGTGGGCCGTCGAGCAGATGGGGCTCCCGGCCGAGGCGTCCGCGCACGTGGGGGACCAGCCGTTCTTCGACGCCGAGGCGGCCATAGCGTGCGGGCTGCACGGGATCCTGCTGGACCGCTACGGGCAGTGGGCGGACCTCGAGGTCACCTACCCGAAGATCACGACGCTGCGCGACCTGCCCTCCGTGCTCGACCGCTGAGGCGGTCGTCCGGGGCGGATACGCTGAGTGGCCATGGCCCGCGCCTTCCACTTCCGTCCCGGATTCGAGCTCGCCGGTGACCAGCCGTCCGCAGTGGAGGAGCTGGCGCGAGCGCTAGCCGCGGGGGAGCCCCACGTCGTCCTCCTAGGTGCGACCGGGACCGGCAAGACGGCCACGATGGCGGCCGTGATCGAGAAGCTCCAACGTCCGGCTCTGGTGATCGCCCCCAACAAGACGCTGGCCGCGCAGCTCACGACGGAGTTCAAGGAGTTCTTCCCGGACAACGCGGTCGGGTACTTCGTGAGCTACTACGACTACTACCAGCCGGAGGCGTACGTCCCCCAGACGGACACCTACATAGAGAAGGACGCGACCATCAACGACGAGGTCGACCGGCTGCGCCACTCGGCGACGTCCGCGCTCCTCACCCGCCGCGACACGCTGATAGTCGCCTCCGTGTCGTGCATCTTCGGCCTCGGCTCCCCCCAGGAGTACGAGACCCAGATCGTGCCGCTCGTCGTGGGTGAGGACATCGCCCGCGACGATCTGGTCCGACGGCTCGTCGACCTCCAGTACGACCGCAACGACGCGAACGTGACCCGAGGCCGGTTCCGAGCCCGCGGAGACACCCTCGAGATCCACCCCGCCTACGAGGAGCTGCTCCTGCGGGTGGAGCTCTTCGGGGACACCGTGGAGCGGCTCGCCTGGATAGACCCGGTCACCGGTGAGCTGCGCAGCGAGGAGGGGCAGGTGGTGATCTTCCCCGCCTCCCACTACGTGACCTCGCCCGCGCGGATGCAGCGCGCCATGGCGACGATCGAGCAGGAACTCAACGCCCGGCTGAAGGAGCTGCAGGACCAGAACATGCTCCTGGAGGCGCAGCGCCTGCGCATGCGCACGCACTACGACCTCGAGATGATGCGTGAGATCGGTTACTGCAACGGGATCGAGAACTACTCGCGCCACATCGACGGGCGCTCCCCCGGCGAGGCCCCGTTCACGCTCCTCGACTACTTCCCGAAGGACTACGTCGTCTTCCTCGACGAGTCGCACATGACGGTGCCGCAGCTGCACGGGATGTACGAGGGGGACCGCTCCCGCAAGGAGACGCTCGTCGAGCACGGCTTCCGGCTCCCGTCGGCGATGGACAACCGACCCCTGCGCTTCGAGGAGTTCGTCGAGCGTGTGAACCAGGTGTGCTACGTGTCGGCTACGCCGGGTCCGTACGAGATGCGGCTGGCCAGGACGGTCGCGGAGCAGATCGTCCGTCCGACCGGGCTGGTCGACCCCGAGGTCATCGTCCGTCCGACGAAGGGCCAGATCGACGACCTGATCGCCGAGATCCGCACGCGCGTCGAGAAGGACCAACGGGTCCTCGTCACGACCCTGACCAAGAAGATGGCCGAGGACCTGACCGACTACCTGCTCGAGATGGGGATGCGGGTCCGGTACCTGCACTCCGAGATCGACACGGTCCAGCGGATCGAGATCCTGCGCGACCTGAGGCTGGGCGAGTTCGACGTGCTCGTCGGCATCAACCTGCTCCGGGAGGGGCTGGACCTCCCCGAGGTGACGCTCGTGGCCATCCTGGACGCCGACAAGGAGGGCTTCCTGCGCTCCGCCACGTCGCTCATCCAGATCATCGGACGGACCGCGCGCAACGTCGAGGGTCAGGTGATCATGTACGCCGACCAGATGACCGACTCGATGAAGGAGGCGCTGACGGAGACGGACCGCCGCCGCCAGATCCAGCTCGCCTACAACGCCGAGCACGGGATCAAGCCGGAGACCGTGCGCAAGCACGTGACGGACATCCTGCTCCAGACCCGCCCCCAGGGAGCGCCCGTCCCGGGGGGCAAGAAGGACCGCGGCCGCCGCAAGCGCACCGAGACGACGGACATGCCGCTCGACGAGCTCAAGCGCCTGATCCTCGTGCTCGAGGAGGAGATGCGGGAGGCCGCCCGCGACCTGCGCTTCGAGTACGCCGCCCGGCTGCGCGACGAGGTGTCCGACCTGAAGCGGGAGCTCCGGGAGGTCCACGGCCAGCCGGCCTGAACGGTGTAGCATCCTCCGGGTCCAGAACCGAAAGGGGTGGAGATGTACATCAGGGTGCTCCTCTTCCTGCACGTGCTCAGCGCGATCGCCGGCTTCGGGCCGACGTTCGTCTTCGCGATCACCGGCGGGCTCATGCGCCAGGTGGGCCCCAACGGGGGGCCCGTCCTGCTCGACGTGAACAAGGGCATCGAGCGGAAGCTCCTGAAGCCGGCTTCGTACGTGGTGCAGCCGCTCACCGGGTTCCTGCTCATCGGAGCGCTCGGCATACACCGCAACTGGGGCGACAACATGTGGCTGGTGATCTCTCTCGTCCTGTACGCGATCGCGCTCACGATCTCGTTGACGATCACGAGCCCGGCCCTGAAGAAGATGATCCGCATCACGAAGGGGGAGGAGGGCGCGCCCGCGGACCTGCCCGCGCTCGGGAAGAAGAGCGCGATGTTCGGCGGCATCCAGCACCTGCTCCTGATCTCGATCATCTTCCTGATGGTGGTGAAGCCCGGGAGGGGCTGAGGTTGCAGGACCTCTGGGCGGGGATCCGCGGTCTGATACGCCGGGATCCCGCCCTCTTCGCCTTCTCCGCCTTCGCGGTGGCCGCGATCGGTCTGGCCGTGGCCGTCTGGGGGCTCCCGCGCTGGCTGTTCGGGGGCGCCGCGATCCCGTACCTGATCTCGCTTCTCAACCGCTTCGGGTGGGCGCGCCGCCCGCTGTTCGAGCCGTTCGCGACGATGAGGGACCGCGGCACCCTGATGCCGGACCTGTACGCGCTAGGCTCCCGCGGGTTCCGCGTCTTCCCGCGGATCAGGACCGAGGCCGGTTTCTTGGACGTGCTCGTCGTAGGGCCGACCGGCGTCTTCACGATCCGGACATCCGCCCCCGGCCAGGAGGTCGTTCCGGGAGCCCGCGGCAAGGACGCCGTCGTCACCGAGTCCGGGTCGGCGGCGGCGGAGCGCGCGGAGGCGGAGCGGGCGGCGGTCGAGCGCGTCCTGCGCGACAGCGGGTTCGACGTGCCGGTCCGGGCGCTCGTGGTCAAGGCGGGGAAGGGGTCCGAACGCTGGCTGGGCGGCCTCGAGCACGTGGACTTCGTCCTGCCGGCTGTGGTCGTCCCACGGGTGACGTCGGGGGAGCAGGTCCTCGCCTCCCACGAGGTGGACCGGGCGCTCCGCGCCCTGCTGCACGTCGGATCAGATGCGGCTGGAGCCCCCGCGGACCCGCCCGCGGACGGTGAGCTTCCCGACCGTTGACGCCAGGATGAACGTCGGGACGATCGGGAGCACCAACCAGAGGGGCCGCCACGTCCACCAACCGGCAGTCGATGCGCGGGTCCTGACCAGGGAGCCCGGCCAGGCGCCACAGCCCGTACGCGACGGCGAAGCCGGGCGCGTGCCACAGGAAGATCGGCATCGCGTTGCGGGAGGCGAGACCGACCACGCGGGCTCCCCATCCCCGGCAGGCCCAGCCCTGAATCCGCTCCCGATTGAGCATGAGCACGCCGATCTGCAGCGCGGTGAGCGCGGCGATGGCCAGCGTCGGCGGCGCCATGTTCGATATCTCCTCGCCAGGGACGCCGACCATCGAACGGGGGTACAGCTTCATGTTCGTCAACCCGAAGAGCGCGAAACCCCCGCCGAGGGCGAGGCACCACGCGAACCGCTTGGGCGCTGCGGCCAGCCGTGGGTAGAAGAACCCCAGCTGGTGAGCCACGGCCCAGACGACCACGAGGTTGAGCAGCTCGACACCGGGCCAGCGGTACGTGAAGCGCATCACGTCGACGACCACCGCTAGCCCCACCATGATCACGACCGCCACCTCGAGCATCCGGTCGTGCAGCCACCGCCACAGCGGCATGTACACGACGAGCAGTGCGTACACGGCGAGGAACCACAAGGGGGACAGCACGAGCACGATCCCGCGCGTCACCCACTGCGCCTCGGGCGCGACGGTCCGGGCGACCTGCCAGCCCGCGAGCCCGGCCACGATCAGGGCCGACGCGGGCGCGGCCAGGGACAGCAGCCGCTTGCGCACCCACGCCCAACCGCCGCCGCTCCGCTCCCAGCTCAGGCTGTGGGCGTACCCGCCCGCGAAGAAGAAGAGCGGCATCACCTGCAGGAGCCAGGTCAGCAGCCACAGGCCGCGCGTGACCCCGATCGGGTTGGAGGCGTGGGGGCCGTCCGGGCGCCAGGTGATCGTGGTGAACACCCAGTGCCACATGACGACGACGAGGAGGCTGAGAGCCCGGACCGCGTCGATCACCACGTCGCGCCGGGCCGCGTCGGGAGCCTGCGTGACGGCCATGGAGACAAGGTGCCACGGCGGTGGGAGCGGGCGTGGGAACGCTGGATCGGCCGGGAGCGTCCAGCGCCCGATCTGGCTCTCCACCCATCCGCCTGTGCCATCGGTGCGGATGCTGGGGTGACGGACGTCGACAGGAGGCAGTAGATGAACAGACTGAAGGAAGTACCTCTGGCTCGCCTCGTAGGGACGGTCTTCGGAGCCATATACGTGGTCGTGGGGCTCGCCGGGTTCCTGGTCACATCCGGCATCGGTTTCGCCGAGCGGACGGGGGCCACGCTCATCGCCTTCGATGTCAACCCCCTGCACAACCTGGTCCACCTCGGCATCGGCGTGGCCCTGATCGTGGCCGCCAAGGCGGGCACGTCCCCGGCCCGGGTGATGAACACGGTGGTCGGCGGCACCTACCTGCTCGTGGGCCTGGCGGGGTTGGTCATCATGGACGGCTCCCTCAACATCCTGGCGCTCAACCAGGCGGACAACGCGTTGCACCTGGCCAGCGCGGCGGTACTGCTCGCTGCCGGCCTGCACCGAGCGGGCGCGACCAGCCTCGGCAACTCCGCGACGGACGACTCGCAGGAGGACGACACCGCGGATGACCCGACGATCCGCCAGAACGCGCCCGCACCCTCCCGCAGGACGCTCACCACCGGGGACACGATCGAGCGCCGGGGCGTCTACCGCTGCTCGTGCGGACGCTTCGCTGTCCTGCTCGAGGAGGGCGGGACCCTGCCCCAGTGCACCGTCGGATCGGACCACCACTTCACCTTCAGCGGCGTCCCGAAGCGCAAGGCCACCGCGCGAGCCAGCTGAGCAAGGTAGGGGCCCGCGTCATCAAGGCGCGGGCCCCACGGCGGCGCCAAGGGCCTCGAGCTCACGTCGTCGTCGTGACCGGACCTGCCGAGATCGGCGAGGCGGGGCTTCGCGGCCTGTACGTCAGCCTGACCCGCGCGACGCGGCGGCTGGTCGTCGTGCACGTCGACGACCTTCCGGATGTGCTGCTCTGATCACCCGTCAGCTCGTGTCGCAGGGTTCGGGCTCGGGTTCGAACAGCCACTCGAAGCGCTCCCGCACCGCGGCTCCCACGCCGCGGGGGCCGGGTCGGTGGATGCGGCCGTCCGGCTTGATCACCACGATCCTCCCGCGCGGGTCGCCCCGCAGCCGCCACCCCGGGCGGTGGATCAGCCGATGGTGGAACCGGCAGATCAGGATCAGGTTGTCCTCGTCGGTCCGTCCGCCGTCGACCCAGTGCTCGACGTGGTGGGCGTGCAGCCCCCATGTGCGCGTGCAGCCTTCGACCCGACAGCAGCGGTCCCGCCTGCGCAGGTGCCGCATCATGTGGGGGGGGACCTTCCGGGAGGCGCGGCCCACGCCGAGCACGCTACCGTCCTCGCCGTGGACCAGCCATTCGATGCGGGCGTCGCAGATGAGGAAGCGGAGCGTGCTGTTCGCTACGGGGCGGTCGCGGACGGTCGCCGTACCGGGCCCGCCGGTCAGCGCGGAGGCGTCGACGTGGACGACGACCGTCGCTCGGTCGGCGTCCGGGTCGCTCCCGAGCCGGACGCCGGCGAGCTCGACGAGCGCGTCCGCGTGGCGCTGGTCGATCTCGTCGTACAGCCCCGTCTCCGGGTTCGGTCCCATCTGTTCGCCCACGCGCGACAGCGCGTCGTGGAGAACGGCCCTCCGGCCCGTTGAGGCGTCCGGACAGCCGGAGGGCGGACGCGTAGTCGTCCCATCGCAGCCGCAGGAACCGTCTCCCGTGGCCCTCCGCCTCCTCCTCCTCGTTCACGCGCCGCGCTTCGCGGGCTCGCCGCCGCAGAGCGGCGACCGTCATGCCGCGGGCGGCCTCCGCCCAGTCCTGCTCGTCGGACGGGGTGACGAATATCGTCAGCTCGACGACCTGCTCCCACGTGAGTAGCCCCTCGACGAGGAGCCGCCGGACCGTAGGGAGCTCCCGGAGGGCGCGCCCCACCCGCACCAGGTCGCGCGCCATCGACAGCGACCGGCCGAACCGCGCCGCGACCCACTCCTCGAAGGTGGGGGCGAGGTCCTGCTTCCAGGCCTCCTTCTCCTCCAGGACCGGGAGCGCGTCGAGGACGGCGGCGAGGGCTGCGCCGCTGAGGCCGAACATCTCCTCGATGAACGACTCGAGGTCGTGCGGGGGTAGAAACCTCAGCTCTCTCACGGACTCTCCGGCACGAACATCTGTTCCCATGGTAGAAGAAGCCAGTGACATTCACAGCCACCGCAGCGACCCTCCGTCTCCCCCCGTCACCGAGCACCGGCGGATCGCCGCGAACAGGCCCCCGTCCGTCGGCTCCCACCGCACCGCCTGCCCCGTCCGGGCGCGCCGCGTCGTCGGCCGGTTCAGGCGCACCATGAGGTGCCCGTCCACGACGGCGGCTCCCTCCTCGGCAACCTTGACCCAGGACGGCTGGACGTAGAGGGCGGCCGCGGTGCTGCCCTCGGACGACCACCCGTAAGCGTGGGCTGTCTTCGTCTCCCGGACGACGTCCACGCGTAGCGCGACGTCCGGATCGGGAGCCGTCTCCCGGACCGCCACCGCCACCAGTCGTCTGATCTCGGCGTCGCGTCCCCGCGCCGGTAGCTGGGGAGCCCGGAACGCCCGGTCGAGCTGGATCAGCGTCCGGACCCCCACGGGAGCCTGCGCGGCCACCGCCAGGCGGCGCAGGTGACCGGTCATCCAGTGCAGCCGACGGACGCTCTCGGGGTCGCGTGCGAGCCGGGAGATGTGTCGCTCGTTCAGCTCCGCCGCCCGCACGAGATCCTCGGCCGAGGCGTTACCGGTCAGGAGCGCGCGCGTCCCCGATCCCTCGAGCGGCGCCCGCGAGAGCGAGACGAGCGCCATGCAAGGGGGGGCAGCCGCGCCGAGGGCGGCCAGAACGCCTTCCGGCTCGTCGTCGTGGTCCAGCGCCCGGACCTCCCCTGCCTCCCAGACGAGCTCGTGGCGGCGGCCGAGACAGTCGAGCTCGAAGCGCAGCGGACCGAAACGGGCCAGACCGTCTGTCATAGCCACTTCAGCGTCCACCGTCCCTCCCACTCCTCGATCTCGATGGGGAACGCTACCGCCTCCCACCCGTCCCCGGCCGACATCCAGCGGAGCGCCTCCGTCCCACGCACGTGATCGCCCGGCTCCCACCCCGGTTTGATGACGAACGTCCGCTCCACCTCGCTCGCGCCGAGCGCATGCAGCCTCTGGCGCCAGGTCCGACGTAGCCACACGCCGACCACGCCTCGGTGGCCGTCGGTCCAGCCGATGACCCCGGGCTGGTCGAACGAGACGAAGACCCGAACCTTGACCGGTCCCGGGGCGGTGCGGGTGACGATGGCGGTCGCTGCGTCCCGTATCGGCTTCTCGACGGGGGTCGGGTTGGGCGGCGTGCGCCGATAGGCGAGCTCGATCGCGAGCAGCGTCCGGAGACGGATCGGGAGCCGGCCGGCGAGCAGTCGCAGCCGTGCCGCGTCCCTCATATGTGCCCCACGGACCTGCTGGCCAGGATCCGTCGTGCCCTATGCTCCTCGTCGGCGGCCCGCTCGGGTGGCCAGCCGCGCAGGGCCCCATCCACGCGCGACCAGCTATTCGGGTCGAGCCGCCAGAGCGTGTCGACCGTGAGGCAGGCCGCGGCCTCGCCTCCCAGCGCCGCGTACGCCCGCTCCGCCTCCACGTCGTGGTCGGGGAAGCTCAACCTCCCCGCCTCCCACGTGACCCGGTGCCGCGTCCCGGAGCAGTCGACCTGCACCGTCTCCGGGCCCAGCTCGGCCAGCCCGCCCCCTGTCGCACCCACGGATACAATCGTCCCCGAACTGGCGTTCCGAGCGAAAGACCTTCCCCTGTGTCCTCCCAGATCTCCATCAAGGGTGCCCGCGAGCACAACCTGAAGAACGTCTCCCTCGAGCTGCCCCGCGACGGACTGATCGTCTTCACGGGGATCTCCGGGTCGGGGAAGTCGTCGCTCGCGTTCGACACGATCTACGCCGAGGGCCAGCGGCGCTACGTCGAGTCGCTCTCCTCCTACGCGCGGCAGTTCCTCGGGCAGATGGAGAAGCCTGACGTCGAGTTCATCGAAGGGCTCTCGCCGGCCATCTCGATCGACCAGAAGTCCGCCTCCCGCAACCCGCGTTCCACCGTGGGGACGATCACCGAGGTCTACGACTACCTCCGCCTGCTCTTCGCCCGGGTGGGGAAGCCGCACTGTCACAACTGCGGACGCCCGATCGAGCGCCAGACGGTCGAGCAGATCGTGGACCGGGTCCTCGAGTGGGAGCCGGGGAAGAAGCTGATCGTGCTCGCTCCCGTGGTCGTCGGCCGGAAGGGCGAGTACGAGTCGCTCCTGGGGGACCTGGCCCGGAAGGGGTTCGCGCGGGCCCGGGTGGACGGGGAGGTCAAGGACCTGTCCGAGAAGATCCGGCTCGAGCGGTACAAGCAGCACACGATCGAGGTGATCGTGGACCGCCTCGTCCTGAAGGAAGGGATCCGCTCCCGACTGCACGACTCCCTCGAGACGGCGGCCGAGCTGACGAACGGGACCGTCGTCCTGGAGGAGGTCGACGGCGAGGCGCACACGTTCTCTCAGAACTTCAGCTGCATCGCGTGCGGGATCAGCTTCGAGGAGCCGGCCCCGCGCATGTTCTCGTTCAACACGCCGTACGGCGCCTGTCCCCGGTGCTCCGGTCTGGGTACCCGGCTCGAGGTCGATCCCGAGCTCATCGTGGCCGATCCCGACCTCTCCATCTCCGAGGGCGCGATCGGACCCTGGGCCGGGGGCCGCCTGGAGTACTTCGATCGGCTGCTCGAGTCGGTCTGCCGGGAGTTCCGGATCGACGCTCAGGCGCCCTGGCGCGACCTCTCGAAGGCTCAGCAGAAGGTGATCCTCCATGGGTCCGACGACCGTCAGGTGCACGTCCGGTACAAGAGCCGCTACGGACGGGTCCGCAACTACCGCACCTACTACGAGGGCGTCCTCCCCTGGCTGAAGCGGCGCTACGACGAGGCCGAGTCGGACGCCGCCCGGGAGCGGGTCGAGCAGTACATGCGGGAGATCCCCTGCCCAGGATGCGACGGGGCGCGGCTCAAGCCGGAGTCGCTGGCGGTCACGATCCAGGGGATCAACATCGCCCAGCTCTGCGAGATGGCCATATGCGACTCCCTGTCCTGGGTCGAGCACATGCCGATGACGGACCGCGAGCGGCAGATCGCCGAGCGGATCCTGAAGGAGATCCGCGAGCGGCTCGGCTTCCTGTGCGACGTCGGGCTCGACTACCTGACCCTCTCCAGGGCCGCCGCCACCCTAGCCGGAGGCGAGGCTCAGCGGATCAGGCTGGCCACGCAGATCGGGTCGGGGCTCGTGGGCGTGCTGTACATCCTGGACGAGCCCTCGATCGGCCTCCACCAGCGGGACAACAGGCGTCTCATCAACACGCTCGTCCGCCTCCGGGACCTCGGCAACACGTTGATCGTGGTCGAGCACGACGAGGACACGGTCCGGACCGCCGACTTCGTCGTCGATATCGGTCCGGGCGCGGGGGAGCACGGGGGAGAGATCGTGTACGCGGGTCCGCTCGAGGGGCTGCTCGAGCACCCGTCCTCACTGACGGGCGCCTACCTCTCGGGTCGGGCCTCCATAGCCGTGCCTCCTGCGAGACGGAAACCGCAGGGGTGGCTGACCGTCCACGGGCCGCGGGAGCACAACCTGAAGGGGGACGACGCCCGGTTCGCGCTCGGGTGCTTCAACGCGGTGACGGGAGTCTCTGGGTCCGGGAAGTCGACGCTCGTCCACGACATCCTGCACCAGGCCCTGATGGTGAAGATCTACCGGTCGAAGTTCGTGCCCGGACGGCACCGCAGGATCACCGGCATCGAGGACCTCGACAAGGTCATCCTCATCGACCAGTCGCCGATCGGACGGACCCCGCGGTCCAACCCCGCCACCTACACGGGCGTCTTCGACCACGTCCGGAAGCTCTTCGCCCAGACGACGGAGGCGAAACGGCGCGGCTACGGTCCGGGACGGTTCTCGTTCAACGTCCGGGGGGGCCGGTGCGAGGCCTGCGCGGGAGACGGGACGATCAAGATCGAGATGCACTTCCTGCCCGATGTCTACGTCCCATGCGAGGTGTGCAAGGGCAAGCGTTACAACCGGGAGACGCTCGAGGTCCGGTGGAAGAACCGCAACATCTCCGAGGTGCTCGAGATGTCGGTCTCCGAGGCCCTGGGGGTCTTCGAGGCGATCCCACCGATCCGCCGGCACCTGCAGACCCTCGTCGACGTGGGTCTGGGCTACATCCGGATGGGACAGTCGGCGCCCACGCTCTCGGGAGGCGAGGCGCAGAGGGTCAAGCTGGCCTCGGAGCTCGCGAAGCGGTCGACCGGACGGACGGCGTACATCCTCGACGAGCCGACCACCGGCCTCCACTTCGAGGACATCCGCCGCCTCCTCGACGTCCTGCACCGCCTCGTCGACCAGGGCAACACGGTGGTCGTGATCGAGCACAACCTCGACGTGATCAAGACGGCTGACCACGTGGTCGACCTCGGGCCGGAGGGGGGCAACGGAGGGGGACGGGTGGTCGTGATGGGGACGCCGGAACAGGTCGCCGCCACGGAGGGCTCCCACACCGGACGGTACCTCCAGGGCATGCTCCCGGCTCCCGTCACCACCCCGCGCCCGAAGCGGGCGCGCGCGGCGAAGCGCTGACGCGGACGCCTCCGGACCGCTGGAGTAGGGTGCAGCGGGGGCGGCGAACCTCGGAGGTCTGTGGGCATGGGCATGCGACTCCTCGACGAGAAGGTCCCGCTGGGCGACGAGGCCCGGGCGACCGTGCGCGGCCTGTGGATGGTCGCGGCAGCGGCGCCCGCCTACTTCCTGGCCATCCTCGCCTCGACCACGGTCTCGGGGATCCTGCCGGCCGTGGTGGTCGCCCAGACCGGGCGCTTCCTGTCCGTCATCCCGGAGGCGATCGCCGGAGGTGCAGGGTCCCCCGCGGCCGGTACCGCCCGGGACGCGCTGATCCTGATCGGCGCCGCGATCGTGGGGACCCAGGTGCTCGGTCCGCTGCAGGGAGCGGCGCTCTTCGGGGTGCAGCGCCGGTTCCAGGCCCACCTGTCCCGCCGGATCATGAGGAGCCTCACCGAGCTGCCCGGGCTGGCCCACCACGAGGACCCGGCCTTCCGTGACAAGCTCGAGGTATCCCAGTGGGTGCAGTGGGCGCCGGTCAACAGCCTCAACTTCCTGACCCATACGCTGCAGATGACCGCGCAGCTCTTCGGCATGGCGGCCGTCGCCGCCACGTACGCCAGGTGGGTCCCCCCCGCGGTCTTCGCCCTCGCTCTGCCGGAGGCCGTCGCGGCCTGGAAGCTCGTCGCCACCGTCTCCTGGTGGCGGATGCGGAGATCCGACGAGGCCCGCCGCGCCAGCTACTTCCGCCGGCTGGCGCTCACCCTCGAGCCGGCGAAGGAGCTGCGCGTGTTCGGCATGCAGGGGTGGATCCAGGACCGACAGGCCACGCACTGGCTCGCCGGCATCCGCGAGGTATGGCGTGAGCGACGGCGCGGACTCCTGATCCGCATGGGTCTGCACGCGGTCGCGCTCGCCGGGCTCGCCTGGGTCTACCTCGACATGGTGGGTGCGGCCATCGCGGGACGCATAGACATCGGCGTGTTCGCGGCTGCCTCGATGGGGGTGATCGGGATGATGTCCGCGCTGCTCGCCGTCTCCCAGTCGGCCGCTCAGCTCAGACAGGCCAACTACTACCTGCCGACCGCCCTCCAGCTGATCGACCTGCCCCGGCGCGACCCCCGGATGGAGGCCTCGGGGGTCCGGTCCGCGCGCGAGCTGGACAGGACCGGGATCACGTTCGAAGACGTGTCCTTCGTCTACCCCGGCACGGAGCGCGTGATCCTGGACGGTCTGAACCTGCACATACCGGCTGGGTCGTCCGTGGCGCTCGTCGGCGAGAACGGCGCCGGGAAGACGACGCTGATCAAGCTCCTGTCGCGCTTCTACGACCCGACCTCCGGCCGGATCCTGCTGGACGGGGTGGACATCCAGGAGCTCGACATCGTCTCCCTCCGCTCCCGCCTCGCGGTCATATTCCAGGACTTCGCGCGCTACTTCCTGTCCGCCCGCGACAACGTGGGGTTCGGGGCGGTCTCCCGGTCCGACGACCTGGAGCTGGTCAGGGAGGCGGCGGGCCGGGTCGGCGTCGTGGAGCGGATCGAGTCGCTCGAGCAGGGATGGGAGACGCCGCTGTCCCGGGAGTTCGGGGGCACCGACCTGTCCGGGGGGGAGTGGCAGCGGATCGCCCTCGCCCGGGCCATGATGGCGCAGGTCGCGGGGGACGCGGACCTGCTGATCCTGGACGAGCCCACCGCCAGCCTCGACGTCCGGCTCGAGCACGAGCTGTACACGCACTTCGCCGAGATGACGAAGGGTCGGACCACGCTCCTCGTCTCCCATCGGTTCTCGACCGTCCGGATGGCCGACCGGATCGTCTTCCTCGAGGACGGCCGGGTCGTCGAGGACGGCACCCACGAGCAGCTCATGGAGCGCGGGGGCCGCTACGCCGAGCTCTACGAGATGCAGGCCTCGCACTACCGCGCGACCGGGAGCCTGGACTGATGAGCCAGCTCGAGCAGGCACCGGCCCCGAGCCGCTTCGACCGCGACACGATCCGGCGCGTCCGGACCGTCTTCGGCAGCATCCTCGAGATGGCCTGGTCGGTCGCCCACGGACGGATGGTCGCCCTGGTCGCCTGCATGGTCGTCCTCGGGCTCGCGGGCGCGGTCGGGGGCCTGGTCACGAAGCTCGTCGTCGATGCCCTCGCCGAGGGACGCGCGTCCTCGGCCTGGCTGTGGGGGACCGTCTTCATCCTGCAGTTCGCCGCATCCTCCGCCCTCCAGCACGTCCTCGGCTTCCTGCAGCACGAGATGGGGGAGCGGATCAGCCAGGAGGTCGACCATCGGCTGATGAAGATCTCCACCGAGGCCCCCGGCCTCGACCATCTCGAGAGGCCCGAGTTCGCCGACAAGCTCAAGCTGGTCCGCAACCACCAGTACGTGCCGTTCGCCGCGCTCGCGAACCTGAACGCCCTCGCCTACATGGTGTTCGGGCTCGCCGCGGCCCTCGTCCTCCTCGGCACGATCCACCCGGTCCTGATGCTGATGCCGCTCGTGGCCGCGCCCACCGGGTGGCTGCAGTTCCGGTCCCTGCGCAAGCACTACAAGCGCTGGGACGAGGTCGTGCCTGAGGACCGGCTCGCCCAGCACTACCTCGAGCTGGCCACGGAGCCGAAGGCGGCGAAGGAGGTGCGCATCTTCGGTCTGGGGCCGACGCTGATCGCGCGGCACGAGGTCGTGACGACCGCGTACATCCGGAAGATGTTCCGCGACCGCCTGAAGCGGTCGGGTATCGGCGTCCTGACGGGCATCGCGTACGGCCTCACGCTGGCCGGCTCGATCGGGTGGATCGGGTACCTCGCCATCAACGGGCGGGCCACCCCCGGACACGTCGCCATGGGCGTCCAGGTCACCAGGATGGTCATCGGGCACGTCGAGATGGCCGCCTCCCTGGTCGCCTGGCTGGCCGAGCTCTCTTTCATGGGGGAGCGCTACCTGTGGCTGCTCGACTACGAGCCGGATGTCCGCCTCAAGCCCGCCCACGAGGTCATCGCCGCCCCCCGGTCCATCGAGCGCGGGATCGTCCTCGAAGGCGTCTCGTTCACCTATCCGGAGACCGAGAAGGAGGTCCTTCACGACGTCAACCTCTTCCTCCCGGCCCACTCCACGGTCGCCCTCGTCGGCGAGAACGGAGCCGGGAAGTCGACGCTCGTGAAGCTCCTCAGCCGGTTCTACGACCCCACGGCGGGACGGATCGTCGTGGACGGCCACGACCTGCGCGACATCGACCTCGAGGGGTGGCGGTCCGGACTCGGTGCGGCCTACCAGGACTTCGTCCGCTTCCAGCTCCTCGCCAAGGAGGCCATCGGGGTCGGGAGCCTGGAGCACGCAGGCGACCTCGAGCGCGTGAAGGGGTCCGCCCATCTGGCCGGCGCCCACCGGTCGATCGACCGGCTCCCGAAGGGGTACGAGACCCAGCTGGGCCGGGAGTTCACCGAGGGGACCGACCTCTCGGAGGGGGAGTGGCAGAGGGTGGCCATCGCCCGCGGGGGCATGCGGGAGCGCCCCGTCCTGCTGATGATGGACGAGCCCACCGCCAGCCTCGACGCGCGCTCGGAGCACGAGGTGTTCGCCCGGTTCGCCGAGATGTCGCGCCGCGAGGAGGACACGCCGCTCACCGTCCTCGTCTCCCACCGCTTCTCCACGGTGAGGATGGCGGACCTCATCGTCGTGATGGACGGGGGCCGGGTCGCCGAGATCGGCACGCACGACGAGCTGATCGCGCGGGACGGACGGTACGCGGAGCTCTTCCGGCTCCAGGCCTCCCGGTACGACTGACGTGTCGCGCGACCCCGAACGGACATGGGCCGCCCACGAGACGCCCACCCCGCTGGAGCCGGCGGTCCCCGTCCGGACCGGGCCCCCCTGGACGGTCGTCGTCGTCATGTCCTCGGTGATCCTCGTCTGGGGGGCGGCGTTCAGCGGCATCAAGGTCCTGCTCGAGACGCTGTCCCCCGGCGGTCTCACGGCCGGCCGGCTCGTGATCTCGGCCATCGTGTTCACGGTGATGCTCCCGTTCCTGGGGAGCGGGAAGCCGCGACGGGAGCCGGGGGACCTGTGGCGGCTCGTGGTGATCGGGCTGACCGGCGCGGCCGGGTACCACCTGGCCATCAACTGGGGAGAGCAGTACATCTCGGCGGGCGTGGCGAGCCTCGTGGTGGCGACGATGCCGGTGATGGTGGCGGTCCTGGCCGCGACCGTGCTGAAGGAGAGGCTGGGCCGGACCGGCGTGCTGGGGGTGCTCGTCGCCCTCGCCGGGGTGACGCTGCTCGTGCTCGGTTCGGAGGGCGGCCTGCAGGCGCGGAGCGTCATCGGCGTGCTCGTCACCCTCCTCGCACCGGCCTGCTGGGCTGTGTACACGACCGTCTCCAAGCCCCTCTCGGCACGCTACGACGGCGTGCGGCTCAACCTGCTGGGAGCGTGGCTGGGCGCGGTGATCGTGCTGCCCCTGGGGTTCGGAGATGTCTCGAGGCTCGGCTCCCTCGACGGCCGCGGCTGGTTCTGGCTGCTGTACCTGGGCATCTTCTCGAGCGCCGTCTCCTACGTCGCCTACGTCTGGGCGCTCCAGAGGTGGACCGCCTCCGGCGTAGCCAGCTTCGTGTACCTCGTGCCGGTCTCGAGCCTGGTCTGGGCGTGGCTGCTGCTCGGGGAGGTGCCTGCGCCGCTCTCGCTCGTGGGAGGGGGAGCCGTGATAGCGGGTGTGATCCTGGTGCAACGGAGGTGATCGCGTGCGGGTGATCGTCATCTCGGACATGGAGGGCGTGTCCGGGATCGTGAACGCGGAGCAGGTGCTGGCCGGGAGGCCCCTGTACGAGGAGGGCCGGCGCCTGTACACGGAGGACATCAACGCGGCGGTGAGGGGCGCCCGCGCCGCGGGCGCCACCGAGGTCATCGTCATGGACCATCACGGCGCGGGCGGCGCCTACAACTTCAACTCCCTCATCCCGGACGTGCTCGACAGCGGGTGCGAGTACGTCGTCCAGGCGAGCTGGACCGAGTACACGGCCGCGCTCGAGGAGGGGTGCGACGCGTGCCTCTTGATCGGGATGCACGCCATGGCCGGCACGCAGGACGGGGTGCTCGCCCACACGGTGTCCGGGACGTCGTGGACCGACCTCCGCTTCAACGGGACCCTGGTCGGGGAGACCGGCATCAACGCCGCGCTGTGCGGCACGTGGGACTGCCCCGTGGTCATGGTGAGCGGGGACAGCGCCACCTGTGCCGAGGCGACGGCCCTCCTGGGGGACCGGCTGACGACCGTGGCCGTTAAGCAGGGTCTCGGACGCCAGAAGGCGCGGCTGGTCGCTCCCACCCGGGCCCGGGAGCTGATCGAGGAGGGGGCGAGACGGGCGCTCTCCAACTTCGGCGCGGTAGCTCCATACGACCCCGGCTCCCCGTGCGAGATCGAGGTCGCCTTCTCGTCCACCGAGGCGCTGGACGCCTACCGGCGCAAGCCGGGGATCGAGGTGCTGCACAGCCGCAAGCTCGTCTCCCGCGGCGAGACCTGGTGGGAGGCGTGGCAGCGGCTCTACCACTGATCCCCCGATAGCCTGGGGGCATGACCTCCCGGGATCTGACCCTCTCCGACCTCGACCTGCACGCCCTCGACTTCGGACGCGGTGAGCGTCCGGACCTCCGCCGCGTTCCGGACGCGCCGGGCGTCTACCTCTTCCGCGACGGCGACGGACGTGTCCTGTACGTGGGGAAGGCCCGGTCCGTCCGCAAGCGGGTGTCCAACTACTTCGGCGCCCCGTCCGGGCTCGCGGCGCGCACCCAGGCGATGGTCGCGTCGGCTCGCCGGGTCGAGTGGGTGGTCGTGTCGGGGGAGGTCCAGGCGCTGCTCGTGGAGTACTCGCTGATCCAGGAGCACCGGCCACGCTTCAACGTCAGATACCGCGATGACAAGTCCTACCCGTACCTCGCGATCACGATGAAGGACCGCTGGCCGAAGGCGACCGTGATGCGCGGGCGCAAGCGCCGGGGCGTCCGGTACTACGGTCCCTTCGCGCACGTCTACGCGATCCGGGAGACGGTGGACTCCCTGACCAGGGTCTTCCCGATGCGCACGTGCTCGGAGTCGCTCTTCCGGGAGTGCGAGCGGCTGGGACGGCCGTGCCTCTACTTCCACATCGGCCGCTGCCCGGGTCCCTGCGTGGGGGAGGTGACCGAGGAGGAGTACCGCGCCAACGTCGACGCTTTCAGCGCGTTCCTCGACGGGGACGTGAGAGGGACGCTCGACCGCCTGAGCAACGAGATGGACGAGGCTGCCGCCCGGCTCGAGTTCGAGCTCGCGGCGAAGCGACGGGACCAGCTGGCGGCGGCCAGGCGAGCCCTCGAGAAGCAGGAGGTGGTGGCGAAGCGGCCGTTGGACGCGGATGTGGTCGGGGTGGCCTCCAACGAGCTGGACGTCGCCGTGCAGCTCTTCTTCGTCCGCGGAGGCCGCATCGCGGGACGGAAGGGGTACGTGGCCGAGGTGACCGAGGAGCAGACCGATGCGGACAGGCTCACCCTGCTCATCCAGTCCGTCTACTCCGAGCGGGAGGACGTCCCGCCCGAGGTGCTCGTCCCCCACGAGCCGGCCGAGCGCGAGGCGCTGGAGGAGTGGCTCTCGACGGTCCGAGGCGCACGGGTGAGGATCCGGGTGCCGCGGACCGGCGAGAGGGCGGCCGTCCTGCAGACGGTGACGGAGAACGCGGAGCGCGCTCTGGAGGAGGTCAGCATGAAGAGGCGGAGCGACCTGGCGGCCCGCTCCCGCGCCCTGGCCGACCTCCGCGACGCCCTGGGGCTCCCGGAGGCGCCCCTGCGCATCGAGTGCTTCGACATCTCGACGCTGCACGGGACCGAGACGGTCGGGTCGATGGTCGTCTTCGAGGACGGGATGCCCAAGCGGAGCGACTACCGGAAGTTCCGTGTGAAGCAGGTCGAAGGGGTGGATGATCTGCGTGCCATGGAAGAGGTCGTCCGCCGCCGCTTCGCCCGCCACGTCGCCGAGCGCGACAGGCCACTCGAGCCCGGGAAGCGGCCGGCCCGGTTCGCCTACCGGCCCCAGCTCGTCCTGATCGACGGAGGTCGCGGCCAGCTGGGAGCCGCGATGAAGGCCATGCACGACGTGGGCGTGACCGATATCCCCGTCGCGGCCCTGGCCAAGCGGCTGGAGGAGGTCTACGTGCCCGGGCAGCCCGAGCCGGTCCAGATCGAACGGGGCTCGGAGGCGTTGTACGTCCTGCAGCACGTTCGCGACGAGGCGCACCGGTCCGCGGTTGGGTTCCACCGTCAGCGGCGGGACGCGCGGATGCGGGCGTCGGCGCTGGACGAGATCCCCGGGGTCGGCCGGACCCGCAAGCAGGCGCTGATGAAGTGGTTCGGATCTGTGGAGAACCTCCAGCGCGCCACCGTGGACGAAATCCGCGCCGTACCCGGGATCCCCCGCCACCTGGCCGAGGACATCCACCGCCGGCTGGCCGGGAGCGCGTCTTGAAGCCGGTGCCCACGGAGGACACCTCCCCGTTCGAACTCGTCGTCATCTCGGGGCTCTCCGGCGCCGGGCAGAGCGAGGCGACGAAGACGTTCGAGGACATGGGCTACTTCGTGATGGACAACCTGCCCCCCTCGGTGCTCGAGCAGGTGGCAGACCTGTGCCGGGTCTCCCGGATACGCCGGGCCGCGGTCGTGGTGAGGCCGTCCGGTCGGGAGTTCTTCCAGGAGTTCTTCGCCGAGCTCGGGAGCGCGTTCACCCGGCTGCGCAAGAGGGGGGTCCGGCTCCGGATCGTGTTCCTCGACGCATCCGACGAGGCCCTCCTGCGCCGGTACGAGGAGAAGAGGCGTCCGCACCCGCTGGCGGTCACGGACCGGGTGCGGGAGGGCATCGAGCGCGAGCGCGAGCTCCTTCGTGTGCTCCGCGACGACGCGGACATCGTGATCGACACGAGCAGCCTGACCCCCCACGAGCTCCGTCGGCGGATCCAGAGCCTCTTCGTCGCCGAGACCGAGGAGGACGTCGGCCTCCAGGTCACGGTCCAGAGCTTCGGCTTCAAGCACGGCATGCCGATCGACGCCGACATGCTCTTCGACACCCGCTTCCTGCCCAACCCGCACTGGGAGCCGGACCTCCGCCCCCTCCCCGGGACGGACGAGCGGGTGCGCGACTACGTGCTCGGACAGCCCGACGCGGGCGAGTACCTGGGCCGCATCGAGGACATGCTTGCCTTCCTGCTGCCGGGGTTCGTCCGAGAGGGCAAGCATTACCTGACCGTGGCGATCGGGTGCACCGGGGGACACCACCGGTCGGTCGTCTTCGCGGAGGAGCTGGCCCGGTTCATCCGGGAGAACGGGTACAGCTGCGCCCTGCTGCATCGGGACCTCGACCGCGGCTAGGGCGCCCCCGACCGACCGGTTAGGATTGGTCGGTCTCGACCCCCAGTGCTCTAAGGAGGACCTCCATGGCCGTACGCGTAGGGATAAACGGGTTCGGACGCATCGGGCGCAACTTCGTGCGGGCGATCCTGGCCAACCCCGACGCCGGCGTCGAGCTGGTCGCGGTGAACGACCCCTTCGCGGACGCCCACACGATGTCGCACCTGCTCAGGTACGACTCCGTGCACGGGGTGCTGCCCCAGGAGGTGAAGGCGACCGACGACGGCATCGCGTTGGACGGGATGTCCTTCCGCAAGCTCGAGGAGCGGGAACCGGCCCAGATCCCGTGGGGGGACCTCGGGGTCCAGGTGGTGATCGAGTCGTCCGGGGTGTTCACGGCGCGCGAGAAGGCGGCCGGACACCTCGCGGGCGGCGCGCGCAAGGTGGTGATCTCGGCTCCCAGCCCGGACGCCGACGTCACCGTCTGCGTCGGGATCAACGACGACACCTACGACCCATCGCAGCACGACGTGATCAGCAACGCCTCGTGCACGACGAACTGCCTGGCTCCCCTGGCCCGCGTCCTTCACGACTCGTTCGGGATCGAGCGGGGCCTCATCACGACCGTCCACGCGTACACCTCCGACCAGAACCTGCACGACCTCGCGACCCCCAGCCGGTCGGGCAAGCCCGACCTTCGGCGGATGCGCGCGGCCGCCATGTCGATCATCCCGAACACGACGGGGGCGGCGAAGGCGATCGGGCTCGTCGTCCCGGAGCTGAAGGGGAAGCTGGACGGGATGGCCCTCCGGGTCCCGGTGCCGGACGGGTCGATCACCGACCTCGTCGCGGTCGTCGACGGGGAGCCGAGCGCCGAGGACGTGAACGCGGCCTTCCGCGACGCGGCCGGCGGCCGGTACTCGAGCGTCCTCCAGTACACGGACGACGCCCTGGTCTCCCAGGACATCGTCGGGAACCCGTCCTCCTGCATCTTCAGCGCGAAGGACACCATGACCAACGGCAACGTGGTCAAGGTCCTCGGGTGGTACGACAACGAGTGGGGGTTCTCGTGCCGGCTCGTCGACCTCTGCGCGGTCCTGGAGCGCGCCGGGCTCTGACGCGAACCCCGTGGATCTCCCCCGACTCGAGAACGCTGACGTCGAAGGGCGCACGGTCGTCGTCCGCGCCGACCTGAACGTCCCCCTCCAGGACGGACAGGTGGGCGACGACTTCCGTATCCGCGCCTTCCTCCCGACCCTCGAGCACCTGGTCTCGAAGGGGTGCCGGACCGTCGTCTGCTCGCACCTCGGCCGGCCGAAGGGGGAGCGGCGCCCGGAGCTGAGCCTGGCTCCCGTGGCCGAGAGGCTGTCCGAGCTCCTCGGCCGCCAGGTGGACATGACGACCGACTCCGTTGGCCCGGGCGTGGCCGAGGCCGCGCGTGACCTCCCTCCCGGCGGCGTCCTCGTCCTGGAGAACCTGCGGTTCAACCCCGGGTCGTTGGAGGTCTCCCCGGGGTTGAACCGCAGG
>DATLFR010000238.1 GCA_035540895.1 Actinomycetota bacterium
GCCCTCCTGTTCCCGCTCTGGGCCGCCCCCGCCTCCCCCGGCGACCGGGTCGTGGTCAACACGACCGCCGTCGACCTCGGGCTCGGGACCGGCGGGCACGACATCGTGGTCTGGAACCTCGCCCACGCGTCGCACGAGGCACCGTCCGGCGGCCACGTCATGAAGCTGCGCTACACCCCAGGGCAGAGCGACGTCCTGGCCGTCGAGGCTCCCGAGTCGCCGCATCACGACGTCATGGCGACGTCCGCCTCGCTCGCGGACGTGCCGGTGGTGGCCGCGTCCCTCCACTCGCAGCTCCTGCCGGTGGTGGCCGTCCTCCACGACCGGCTCCCGCAGGCGAGGGTCGTCTACGTGATGACCGATGGCGGCGCTCTCCCCGCCGGGTTGTCGAGGACCCTGCGGACGCTCCGGGAGCTCGGGTGGCTGGCGGGCACCGTGACGACCGGGCACGCCGTGGGTGGTGACCTCGAGGCCGTGACCCTGCACTCCGGGCTGCTGGCCGCCCGCGCCGTCCTGCGGGCCGACGTCGTCGTCGCCGGGATGGGGCCGGGCGTGGTGGGGACCTCGACCCCGTTCGGGACGACCGGGCTCGACCTCGCGGCGGTCGTGAACGCGACGCTGGCCCTGGACGGACGCCCGGTGGTCGCGCTGCGGATGTCCGAGGGCGACCCCCGGGACCGCCACCGAGGGGTGAGCCACCATGTCCGGACCGCGCTGACCCGGCTCGTCCATCGCCCCGAAGCGGTCGGGGTCCCGGTGCCGTCGGACGCGGTCGCGGCCGCCCGGGCCGCCCTCCCCGGGTTCGCCGTCGCCGAGCGCCCAGACGGCGGCGTCCTGGGGCTCTTGGCCGGGCTCCCGGCCGCGCACATGGGCCGCTCGCCGGACGAGGACCCCCTCTTCTTCAGGTGCGCGGGGGCGGCGGCGACCCACGCCGCCGACCTGGTCGGCTGAGCGGCGCGCACGTTTCGGCCCCCCTGGGCCCGGGGACGTCCCTTCGTGAACGTGTCCCCGTGCGAAGGGAGATCCATGAGGCGCGAACGCAATGAGAGGATCTACACGATGGGGGCCGACTCACACGGCCCCAGCTCCGTCATCGGAGGGGCCCTGACCGGCGCCGCTGTCGCCTTCGGCGTCATGCTCCTGCTCGGCGCCCTCGCCGGACTGGTCGGGATGTGGACGAACGTCGACGTCTCGACGCAGGTGCCGCGCGACGAGGCCTTGACCATAGGCATCGGCGCGGCGATCGCCGTCATCGTCGCCCAGTTCCTAGCCTACATGTGGGGAGGCTACGCGGGCGGACGGATGGCCCCCGGACGTTCCACGCTGACCGGCGCCCTCGTGGCCGTGACCGGACTGGCCGTAGCGCTCGTCCTCGGCATCCTCGCCGCCGGCTCTCCGGACACCGCGGGAGCCGAGACGGAGGCGGCCCGGTCCGTGCTCTCGCCGCTCCCGTTCACGATGAGCGAGCTGGCCGGGTACGGGCTGGCGATCGCCGCCGGCGTGCTCGTCGCCATGCTCCTCGGCGGGCTCCTGGGCGGACTGCTCGCGCAGCGGCACTACGAGCGCTACGCGGACGACTACCGCATCTCCGAGACCTACACGAGGGTCGACGAGCGCGACGAACGGCATGTCGACACCGACGAGGCCGACGACCGCAAGCTGCGGCAGACCGGCCGGTCCCGCGGGTCGGACAGCGTCGTGACCAAGACCGACGAGCAGGCCAAGGTGGAGGAGACGCGCCGCGGCCGGCGCTGACGCCACGAGCCACACACCAGCTGTTCAGCCGGGGGCCCCGAGAGGGGCCCCCGGCGCACGTCCGGGGGCGCGATACCATACGGCCCGTGCAGAAGGTCGAGCGCCTCGTCAACCTCATCGCCCTGCTCCTCAACACCCGGCGCCCGCTGACCGTGGAGGAGATCCGCAACACGGTCCCCGGCTACCAGCAGGGGGACTACTCGTCGTTCAAGCGGATGTTCGAACGGGACAAAGAGGAGCTGCGCTCCGTCGGGATCCCGATCGAGCGCCGGTTCACCGACGTGTGGGAGGTCGAGGAGGGCTACGTCATATCGAAGGACCGCTACTACCTCCCCGAGCTCGACCTCACCCCGGAGGAGATGGCCGCGCTCTGGATCGCGTCGGGTGTCGTGGTCGAGGAGGACGGGGGCCGCGACCAGGCCCTGCTCAAGCTCTCTCTCGGATCCGGGACGCCGACCGACCCCGCGGCGCCGCCATGGCTGCGCGCCCGCCTGCACCTCGACGCGCCTTCGCTGTCCCAGGTGCTCGACGCGGTCGCATCCAAGAGGACCATCAGGTTCGGATACCGGGCGGCCGGACGGCCGAAGCCCACCGAGCGGACGGTGGACCCCTACGCCCTCGTCCACCGGCAGGGCGCCTGGTACCTCGTGGGACAGGACCACACGCGAGGAGCGGTCCGGCACTTCAAGCTCCAGCGCATGACCTCCGAGCCCAGGTTCGTCAACCGCGCCGAGGGACCGGACTTCGAGGTCCCCGATGGGTTCTCGGTCGACGGCCACCAGGTGACCGAGCCGTGGGCGGGGGAGAGGGGGACCTCGGTGGAGGTCGCGTTCTCCCCCCGCATCTGGTGGTGGGTGCAGCAGTCGTTCGGGCTCGAGCCCACCGGCACATGGAAGGACCACATCCTGACGAAGCTGTCCGTGGTCGACGAGGACGGCTTCGTGGGCTGGGTCCTCGGCTTCGGTGAGGACGCGGTCGTCCGGTCTCCCGAGCGGGTCCGGGAGAAGGTCGTCGAGCACCTGTCCGCGCTCGTTCAGCCGCCGAAGCGGAGGTCGTCCTGAACGCGAAGCGCCGCAAGGGGGCCGACCCCGGCCGCAGCCTCGGACGGTTGGAGCGCATCCTGCTCCTCGTGCCCTTCTGCGTCGCCAACCCGTACGTGTCGATCGAGGAGCTCGCGCGGCGCTTCGGCGTCGACCAGCAGGAGATCCGCGACGACCTGGAGCTGTTGTTCATGTGCGGCCTCCCCGACTACACGCCGGCCGATCTCATCGAGGTGTCGGTCGAGGAGGATCGCGTCTCGATCCGGATGGCCGACTACTTCGCCCGGCCGCTGCGTCTCACCCGCACGGAGGCGATCCCCGTGTACCTGAAGGGACGGGCCCTGCTCGACCTGCTCGACCAGGGCCGGGACGGCTCGACGCTCGCCGAGCTGGCCCCTCTGCGCTCGGCCCTGGACAAGCTCGCCGTGGCCCTCCAGCCCCAGGACGGCGGCTTGTCCGAGCTCTCCGATCGCATCCAGGTCGCCCTGGAGTCGGGGGAGGCCCGATGGCTTCCCCTCCTCAGGGAGGCCGTGACCGAGAGGCGCCGGGTGGACATGGAGTACTACACCTACTCCCGCGACAGCCTCACCCGACGCCAGGTGGACCCGTACCTGGTGTTCTCCTCGCTCGGACACTGGTACGCGTCCGGGTGGTGCCACCTGGCCGTGGACCGCAGAATCTTCCGTCTGGACCGCATCAAGAGCCTCGAGCTCACCGACGAGACCTTCGAGCTCCCCCCGGACGCGGCCGACGACCTGCCTCCGCCCCTCGTATACGCGCCCGGCCCCGACGACACCGAGGTCGTGCTGCGCGTCTCGGGTACCGTCGGCGCCTGGCTAGCCGAGCCGGGCCTGCTCGCGGTCGAGTCCGTCCGTGAGCTGCGCGGCGGCAGACGCGAGATCCGCTTCCGGACCTCCGACTACGAGTGGCTGGAGAAGCTGCTCCTGCGGTTCGGCCCCCACGTGGACGTCGTCCAACCGGCGGAGCTGAGGGAACGCGTGCGTCACAGCGCCGAGAGGATCCTCGCCCTCTACGCCCGGAAGGGCCGCAAGAAGTAACACCGGTTCTGTGCACAACGCCACAGAAGTCCCGCCCCGCCGCTCCTAGGCTCGGTCCGAAGCCAGACGAGGAGGACCGCTCATGAGCCTTCTGCACCGAACCGACCCGAAGATGGAGGTACTCGCCTCCGTCGACCTGTTCAGGGCCTGCGATCGACGCGAGCTCGCGATGATCGCCGCCCTCGCCGACCTCGTCGAGGTCCCGGCGGGGAC
>DATLFR010000239.1 GCA_035540895.1 Actinomycetota bacterium
CGTAGCGGACCGGGCTTCCGCCGCCTCCAGGACCCAAGCCTTCTCGGCAGACGCGCCTTCGAACGCCGGCAGCGTATGACCGCTCGTGTAGAAGCGGTTCTGGGTCAATAGCGTGAGGGTGTGGTCGACGCCGGCGTCTCCCGTGTGCAGGGACTGCTCCCACAGCCGATCCGCCCTCACCGCGTTCACGTCACCGACGCTGCGGACCGCCATCGTGGTCAGGATGGTGACGATGATGGCCCCGAGGAGGATCGCGCCGATCATCGCGATCCCGCTCTCGTCGCGCGACCTACGCCACATTGCGCAACCTCACCGTGGTGGTGACGGTGCGCGGCCCGGCGTGGCGTCCGGGGGCCGCATCGGCCGTGAAGCTCAGTCCGACCTCCTGCGCCCTCGAGGGGTCGGTGACCGCGGCCCCGTCGCGGCGGAAAGTGAAGGCCGGGCCGGCCACCAGGTCCGGGGCGACGATCGACTTCGACTCCTCAAGGGTCCCCTCGGCCACGATGCGGAACAGGGCGCTCGTGCCGCCGTGCGCCGCGACCGTCCACACCGTGCGCTCGTTGGGCGAGATCGCTCCGTCGCGGTTGCGGTCGATACCCATGTGCAGGCGCGTGGCATGCGAATCGGAGTAGATCCGGTGGGCCTGTCGTGCCTCCTTGCCGACGCGCTCCGTGGCGACCCGGAGCGAGTCCAGGGCCCGGGAATGGTGTTCGGTGTACGAGTCCGTGCGCGTGGCCGCCCCGAGCGCGGCCGTGGCCAGCAGGAGGACGACCATGGAGATCAGCGTTCCGATCATGAGCTCGGCGAGGGAGAGCCCGTCCTCGCCCCTCAGCACGGCAGCGATCACGTGATCACCAGGTACCCGACGAGCGTCCATCTGGGTGCGTCCTCGGTCGCTGCGCGGATGACCATGCTCAGCTCGTGGGTGCCGCGGGCCGTGCCGCTGGGGACGTAGATCGATGCGAAGAAGCGTCTGGTCTCCCCTATGGCGACGGTTCCCGTGTCCTTCGTGCCGTTGCCGTTCGTGTCCGTGAGGGCGGTCCCGGGGGTGCCGCTCGAGGTCGCTGCGACGAGGGTGACGGACACGCCGCCGGGGGCCCCCTGGAGCTGGAGCTCGAACGCCTGGGCCACGTCGTGGTTCACGACCTCGTACGGGATATCGGCGGTAGCGCCCGGCGACACGGAGACGGTGGCCGGTCCGAGCTGCGACGCCTCGCCCTTGGACACCGCGTTCCCCCGCCGGGCCGGGGAGATGAAGGTGGATGCCGAGTAGCTCAGCGGGCGCCGTCCGCCCTCGGAGACCACCCGGACGACGACCCGCTTGTGGTCCTGCTGGGCACCGCCCTGCGTGTTCGCGTCCACCCAGGTGACGTACCGGCTGACCCGGAACCTCGTCTCCCCGCTCGCGCGGGGTGCGTTGTACCGCATGGAGTTCGCGCAGCCCTCGTGGTGGGGGGCCGAGTCCCAGAGCCAGGCGTCCGCGGTCGTGGGAGTGCGCCGGGGGACGGTTACGATGCGCTCGGGGAGCAGGTGGGTGGCCGGCCTGAAGAAGCCACCCACGACCGCGGGGTCACCCGACGGGAGGGTGTCATGGCCCAGCCGCTCGTAGGGGATCGTCCGGGCGCACTCGATGGCCTCGTCTCCCACCGCGGTGGCCTTCTGCAGCACCTTGGAGGCCAGCGCGGAGTTGAGGTTGGCCGAGGTGGCGCCGCTCAGCAGCGCTATGACCAACGAGACGAGGCCGAGGGCGGCGATCGCCTCGACCATGGAGAAACCAGATTCTGCCCCGGGGGCGTCCCTCCCCATACGCGGTGCGTACCCCAGGTGCGGGAGGGGCAAACCTCCGCGGCTCCCCCGGCCCGAGATGTCCGTTATGCCCTGACCCGATGGGGGCGGCAGGGTCGCTCGGGGGCCTCGCCGAACCGATGTATGGAGCGTATGAGACAAGTCAGGCTGCTCGTCCTCATCCTCCTGGTCGCGCCGCTCCCCGCGCGGGCCCAGACGCTGGCTCCAGCCGGGTTCTCCCCGACCGCCCAGGAGGTCCTCGTGCGGGGCGTGACCAGGTACGCCGCGTCGCAGCCCGGTCGCCAGATGGTGCATGTCGCTCGCATCGATGCGGGGGCGGCGGTGCGGATCGGCACCGGTCTGGCCTTCGATCGGGTGGCCGTCCCGCAGCGGGAGCCGACCAGCTCCCTCTGCAGGAGGATGAACTGCCTGGTTGGGGTGAATGGGGACTTCTTCTCCTTTGAGACGAAACAACCCATGGGGGGCATGGTTGACAACGGGGTGATGGTGCGTTCGCCGTCGGACCGGGTCCCCCATCTGGTGGAGACGGAGGACGGGCGCTGGCGGTCCGAGCCCCTCGGATGGTCGGCCTCGGTCACCTATCCGGGAGCGGACAGCGTACCCCTGGCCGGGGTGAACATCACCCCCGTCCCGGACTCTGTCGTCCTCTACACGGCGCACTGGCAGGCGTCGACCTCGACCGGCTCCGACTCCGCGGAGATGACGGTCGGTCTGTCCGGCCCGGTGGCGCCCGCCCAGGTCCAGGCGCTCGCGCCGCGGGCGTTCACGGACGGCGTGGGCAACGCCGCCGTTCCCCCGGACGGGGCCGTCCTGTCCGGACACGGCGCCGGCGCCGAAGCGCTCCGCCGCCTCTGGGCCCGGATGCAGCCTTCGGACGATCCCGCGTCGCTCGTCGAGGGTGCGACCAGGACCTTCACGGGCGAGGGGGAGCCGAAGCTGGAGCTCCGCTCCCAGACGCGGGTGGCAGGTGTACGAACGGTGATCGGAGGCGGACCGGTCCTGGCCGCGGACGGGAAGGTCGCCGAGCTGCCCACGAGCGCGTTCTCGACCCGACGGCACCCACGGACGGTCGTCGGATGGAACGACGCCGGTCAGCGCTGGATGGTGACGGCGGACGGCCGCCAGCCGGGCTACAGCGAGGGCATGACGCTGTACGAGGCGGCCAGGTTCGTCTTGGACCTGGGGGCGACCGACGTCCTCAACCTGGACGGAGGGGGGTCCACTACCTTCGTGAAGCAGGGACGCGTGGTGAACCGGCCGGTGAACGGTCAGCCGGGTACGGAGCGCCCCGTCGCCAACGCCCTGCTAGCGATGGCCACGGAGCCTCTCAC
>DATLFR010000240.1 GCA_035540895.1 Actinomycetota bacterium
GCTATCGTCGCCTCCGGCGTCGGGACCGGGGTGCGGTCGGGCGTGCCGAGGAGAGGCGAGGTCGGCGGCGCGATCATGAACGCCGCGATGACGAGCGCGATGAGGACGAGAAGGCGCTGGGTGAGCATCGGCCGAGCCACAAGGGTAGGGGAACGGGGGCCTGTGGAAAAGCCGATCTCTGACTAGCGGTCAGTGCGGGGGAGGCTCCCGAGCTCGAGCGCACGCACCTTGTCGAGCCGCCGGACGTGGCGCTCCTCGCCGGAGAAACGGGCCCGCAGGAACGCCGCGACCATCTCGCGGGCGAGTTCCACCCCCACGACCCGGGCCCCCAGGGCGGCGACGTTCACGTCGTCGTGCTCGACCGACTGGTGCGCGGTGTACGTGTCCTGGAGCTGGGCGCACCTGATGCCGGGGAGCTTGTTGGCGGCGATGGCGGCGCCCGCACCCGACCCGCAGACGATGATCCCGCGGTCGGCCTCGCCGTCCAGGACGGCCCTCGCCACGGCCTCCGCCTGGTCGGGGTAGTCGACGGGGTCGGTCGAGTGGGTTCCCAGGTCGAGTGGCTCGTGCCCCAGTGAAGCCACGATCTCGAGGAGCTCCTGCTTCAGCGGGAACCCGGCGTGGTCCGACCCGATCGCGACGCGCATGTGGGAATCGTATCCGTCACTCGTACTGGAGGGCCTCGACGATATCGGTCCGGGCCGCGCGCGACGCGGGGTAGAGGGCGGCCAGTCCGGCGGCGAGCAGCCCCCACAGGGCGGGGACCAGGTACGCGCCGACGGGCGTGTGGAGCCGGAGGTCGATCCCGGACTGCGCCTGCATGACCGCGAACATGAACAGGCCGATCAGGGTCCCCAGGGCCCAGGCCAGCACGATGCCAAGCCCGGCGACCATGAGCGCCTCGAGGGAGACCACCCGGCGGACCTGTCGTCTCAGCATCCCCACCGCGCGCAGGACCCCGAGGTCGCGACGTCTCTCGAGCGTGGAGATCAGCAGCGTGTTCGCGAGTCCTAGCGCCGCGACCACGACCGCCACCAGCTGGACGGAGGAGATCAGTCCGAGCACCGACCCGACGAAGCCGTTCACCCGGTCGAAGAACTCGGACCGGTCGTCCACCTCTATCCCGAGGGTCTGCCCCCACCGCTGCTCGATCTCCGCGCGCACCCGTTCCGGGTCCGTCCCGGGCAGCAGTCCGACGCCGAACGAATCGGCCGCGGTCGTCCGGAAGAGCTGCGAGTAGCGGTCGTAGGGGAGAGAGAAGGTCGGGGTCACGGCGGACGGGTCGGGGAAGACCCCCACCACCTCCATGCGGCGGACCCCGGAGGGCGTCGGCATCTCCACGGTGTCTCCCACCTCTATCCCCATCCTCGCCGTCACGGACGGGGTTATCACGATGGTGTCCGCGGGACGCAGTCGCCGCGCGAGGCCCGAGACCTCGCGCCTCCACCGGGGCGGCAGGTCCCGCAGTCGGGAGTACGCCTCGTAGTCGAGCGCGTTGATCGCGATCACCCGGTCGTCGAGCGTCGCCAGCGTCATCTTGAACGGGTAGACGCTGTCCACGCCGCGCAGGCGGCGGATCTGAGGGCCGAGGCTCGACTGGACCGGGACATCCGACCCGAACGGCCTCCACGTGGCGGACCGCACGTACAGGTCCGCGCGCAGCAGCGTGTCCACACCGGTGCTGAACGTCCGGGCGAACGAGCTCGACGCGATCGAGAACCCCACGACGAGCGAGAGCGCGAGCAGGACGGCGCCCGCGGTGAAAGCGGTGCGTCCGGGCGATCTCAGGACCTCCCCCGCCGCGAGGCGGACGAGACCTCCGCCGCGCGAGGACGACTGGAGCCGACCGAAGGCCAGGCGCGCGATGGGAGGCAGGACGACCCGGACCAGCAGCGCCACACCAGCCAGGCCCACCGCCAGCCCCGCCGTGGCGAGCGTCGTGACGCGACCGGGACGGATGAACAGGTCGTAGACGGCGAGGGCGGTCCCCGCCGCGAACAGCGCCACCCCTATCGCCGCGGTCGACCGGGCGGCGTGGGCGGTGGGATCCTCGAGGGCGCCCGCCGGTCCGAGGTTGCTGGCCGGGTCCGTCCGGGAGACGCGCCGGGCGGGCAGCAGGGCCGCCACGACCGAGGCGATGACACCGGCTATGAAGGCGAGGGCGAGTGCCCGGGGCTGCAGGACCAGCGTCCGGATGTCGATCGGGAAGATCTCCTCGAGGGCCGCGCCGCGGGTCGAGAGCATGGTCCGGGCGAGCAGGAGCCCCCCGACGAGTCCGGCCGCCGAGCCGATCACCCCGAGCAGGACCCCCTCCGCCGTGAAGAGCCACATCACGTCGCGCCGGCGGGCGCCCACCGCCCGGAGCAGGGCGGCCTCGCCCAGCCGCTCCACGGCGGCCATGGCCATCGTGTTGTAGACGAGGAAGGCCCCCACGAACAGGGCGACGACGGCCGCGGTGTTGAGGCTGGCCGTCGTGCTCGCGAGCATCTCGGCCACGTCTTCGGAGCGCAGCGCCACCGGACCCACCCGGCCTCCCGGGCCAACCGCTTCGGACACCGCCTCGAGCCGCCGCTCTGGGTCGTCGACCTCGAGGTAGACGGCGTCGACGTAGCCCGTGCGCCCGACCAGGTTCTGGAC
>DATLFR010000241.1 GCA_035540895.1 Actinomycetota bacterium
CCCCGGGCTCGACTCCCTCCGTGCCGCACTCGCCCCCGCCCAGACCGACGCCATCTACTACGTCGTGATCGACAGGTCCGGCAAGCACGGGTTCGCAGCGACGAACGAGGAGTTCAACCGGCTCCGCCGCCAGTGCCCGCCGGAGCTGTGCGGCCGGCGATGACGCCGGGGTCCTCCACCCTTCTCTGCGCCGTCCTCGGGCACCCGGTCGCCCACTCCATCTCACCCGCGGTCCACAACGCGGCGTTGCAGCACCGAGGTCGAGACGCCGTGTACCTCGCCTTCGACGTCCGCCCCGGCGAGCTGGGTCGGGCGCTCGAGGGCTTGAAGGCGCTGGGGGCCGCCGGGGCGAACCTCACCGTCCCCCACAAGGTCGCGGCTCTCGATCTGGTCGATCGGGTGGATACGGACGCGAGGCGTATCGGGGCGGCCAACACCCTCGTGTTCGAAGGAGCGGGCCCGGTCGCCCACAACACGGATGTCCAGGGGGTCCTGTTCGCCGTTCGCGAGACGTGGCCGGACGCCCTCGGGGCTCCCTGGCTCGTCCTCGGAGCCGGAGGCGGGGGCCGGGCGGCCGCCTGGGCCGCGGCAGAGGCCGGGTCGCCCGTCCTGGTCACCAACCGGACGCGGGAGCGCGCCGCCGAGCTGGTCGGCGATCTGACCTCGTCCGGACACGGCGCGGAGCTGGTCGCATGGGAGGAGAGGACCGCACGCGCCGGATCCGTCGCGCTCGTCATCGACGCCACCTCCATGGGCATGGACGGGGGTCCTGGCCCCTTGGCGGAGCAGGACCTCGAGTCCGCGGCCGCGGGCGGATGCCTCGGCCTGATGGACATGTTCTACGCCCGGGGGGAGACCGAGCTCGTCCGGACGGCCCGCCGAGCCGGGCTCGTGGCGGCGGACGGAGTACAGATGCTGGTCGGACAGGCGGCCGCGTCCTACCGTCTGTGGTGGGAAGAGGAGGCGCCTGTGGATATCATGCGGGCGGCGGCGTCCGAGGCCCTGGGTCGGTCGACCGCCGATTCCCGGCCCCCGGGGCTGCCTCCCCTCCCTTGAGGCGCTCATGCACCTACCTCTCGAGCCGATTCTGAACCAGGCGGAACCGATGACGGAGACCGGTCCGACAGACTGAGACGGGGATCGATTGAGGAAGCGCAAGGCCCGCGACTACCTGGAGGACTTCGTCCGGTCCGGCCTGGTCACCGATGAGCAGCTCCAGATCGGGCTGAAGGAGGCCGAGCGGTCCGGCAAGTCCGCCCTGCGCGTCCTGATCGAGAAGGGTTTCCTCACCGACGACGACGTCCGGGTCACCGGGTTCCGCTGGCAGGGGTACGAGACGGTCGAGCTGGGTGAGGAGCAGATCGACACGTCCGTCGTGGCCATGCTCCCCGAGAGGCTCGCCCGCAGCTACTCGGCCCTCCCGCTGCGGCTCGAGGACAACGTCCTCGTGGTGGCCATGGCCGACCCGACCAACATCATCGCGGTC
Source organism: Actinomycetota bacterium (assembly GCA_035540895.1). NCBI lineage: Bacteria > Bacillati > Actinomycetota > Actinomycetota bacterium. The sequence goes on from DATLFR010000241.1 coordinate 1,487, forward strand.
GACGACATCCGGACCATGACCGGACGGGAGGTCCGCGTCGTCATAGCCGCGAAGGCGGACATCGAAGAGGCGCTGGTCCGTCACCAGTCCCTGGACTCGGCGGTCGAGATGGCCAGCGAGCCCACCCCGGACGACGACGAGGATGGCGAACTCGCGGTCGAGGACGCCCCGATCGTCAAGCTCATCAACGAGATCCTGTCGCGGGGCGTCCAGATGAGGGCCTCCGACATCCACGTCGAGCCGCAGGAACGCGACGTCAGGATCCGCTACCGCATCGACGGCGTCCTGCACGAGATCACCAAGACCCAGAAGTCGATGCAGGCGAGCATGATCTCGCGCCTGAAGGTCATGGCCGACCTGAACATCGCCGAGAGGCGGGTGCCCCAGGACGGCCGGATCACCGCGAACATCGACGGAAAGCCGATAGACCTCCGCGTGGCCACCCTCCCCTCCGTATGGGGCGAGAAGGTCGTCCTGCGCATCCTGGATCGCGCGCAGTCGGTGCTCAGGCTCGAGGACCTGGGTTTCTCCGAGCAGGCCCAGAAGCGCTACGAGGAATCGTTCACCCGGCCCTACGGCGCGCTCCTGGTCACCGGACCGACGGGCTCGGGCAAGTCGACCACGCTCTACGCGACGCTCAACATCATCAACAAGACGGAGAGGAACACGATCACCGTCGAGGACCCCGTCGAGTACCGGCTCCCGGGGCTCACGCAGGTCCAGATCAACCCCAAGGCCGGTCTCACCTTCGCGGGGGCCCTCCGATCGATCCTGCGGTCCGATCCGGACACGGTCATGATCGGGGAGATCCGCGATCGGGAGACGGCGAACATCGCCATCGAGTCCGCCCTCACCGGACACCTGGTCCTGTCCACGCTGCACACTAACGACGCCCCGTCTGCGGCGACGCGTCTCGTCGAGATGGGGGTGGAGCCCTTCCTGGTCGCGTCCGCGCTCGACTGCGTCCTCGCTCAGCGGCTCGCCCGCCGCCTGTGCGAGAGGTGCAAGGAGGAGTACGTGCCCACCCCGGAGGCTCTCATCGAGCACCGGTTCCCATGGCGCGACGGGGAGCCGCTGCCGACCCTGCAACGCCCGGTGGGGTGCCAGCACTGCGCGAAGACGGGTTACCGCGGGCGGGTCGCGCTCATCGAGGTGATGATCGTCACCGAGGAGGTCGAGCGCCTGATAGTCGAGCATCGCCCTTCGGAGGACATCAAGAGGATGGCCGTGGAGCAGGGGATGAGGACCCTCCGCGAGGACGGCATGGACAAGGTGCGACTCGGGATCACCAGCATCGAAGAGATCCTCCGGGTCGTCGTCTAGGGAGACATCGGATGGCCAAGACAGGTAGAGAGTTGGCAACGAGCCAGGCGATGGCCGACACCCTCGTCGCCGAGAAGGTCCTCACCGCGAAGCAGGTGGAGCGGGTCCGCCAGCACGAAGCCGAGTCCGGGGCGGGCTTCGTGGCCGCGATGATCGCGAACGGCCTGGACACCCCGAAGGCCCTGGAGGTCGTGGCGCGGTTCGCAGGCGTCCCGTTCGTGGACGTCGCGAGCGCGGACCTCGACCCCGACGCCGTGCGGAACATCACGGCCGCCGTCGCGCGGCAGCACCGGGTGATCCCGGTCCGGTTCGAGGGGGACCGACTCGTCCTGGCCATGGCCGACCCGCAGGACCAGCCGGCCCTCGACGAAGTGGCGGCCTTCGTGGGCCTGGTCGTCGAGCCCGTCCTGGCATCGAAGGAGGCGATCGCCGAAGCGATCGACAGGGTCTTCGGTCCGGAACAGACCGACGGACCCGCGGCCTCCCGCGACGGAGAGGATGTCGCCGTGGGTCAGCGCCTGGGCGTCACGATCGACGAACCCGTCGTGGACATCCACGACCTCCTCGAGCAGGTGCTGCTCCGGGGTGCGTCCGACCTCCACCTGACCGGAGGGGTCCCGCCGGTCCTCCGCGTCCACGGCGACCTGGTGCACCTCGACGAGTACCCGGTGCTCTCGGCCGAGGATCTCCAGAAGCTCGTGTACGGGATGCTCACGCAGAAGCAGCGCGAGCGCATGGAGACCGACCTGGAGCTCGACTTCTCCTACTCCTTGCCAGGCAAGGCCCGGTACCGCGTGAACATCTACATGCAGCGCGGGGTATTCGGCGCCGCCTTCAGGCTCATCCCGTTCAGCATCAAGTCATTGGAGGAGCTCGGTCTGCCCCCGAAGCTCGCCGACTTCTCGCGCCTGCCCCGCGGGCTCGTCGTGGTCACGGGTCCCACCGGGTCGGGGAAGTCGACCACCCTGGCCTCCATCATCGACCTGATCAACCGCGAGCGTCCGGTGCACATCATGACCGTGGAGGACCCGATCGAGTTCCTCCACGCCCACAAGCGCGCGATCATCAACCAGCGTGAGGTGGGAGCGGACACCCACGGGTTCGCCCAGGCTCTCAAGCACGTCCTGCGTCAGGACCCCGACGTGATCCTGGTGGGGGAGATGCGCGACCTGGAGACGATCCAGATGGCCATCACGGCTGCCGAGACCGGACACCTCGTCTTCGGCACCCTGCACACCCAGGACGCCCCCCAGACCGTGGACAGGATCATCGACGTCTTCCCGCCGCATCAGCAGCAGCAGATCCGCGTCCAGCTCGCCGGTGCCCTTCAGGGCGTGGTCGCGCAGCAGCTGCTGCAGACGAGGGACGGGACATCACGCGTCGCGTCGATCGAGGTGCTCATCGCCACATCGGCGGTCCGCAACCTCATCCGGGAAGCCAAGACCCACCAGATCTACTCGCAGATGCAGGCGGGCGGCCAGCACGGGATGATCACGATGGACGACTCCCTCGCCGACCTCGTGAAGCGGGGCAAGATCACCTTCGCAGCCGGACTCGAGCGGTGCCACGACGCCGAGGAGTTCTCGCGCATGGCCGGCGGGTCGGCGGGGTCACCTGCCGCCTCGAGCCGCGCGCGCGTCATCGGATAGGGGGAGGCAGATGCCCGAGTTCCAGTACAAGGCACGAGACACCCAGGGCCGCTCCCGCACGGGGGTCCTGGAGGCGGACAACCAGGCGGTCGTCCTGGAACGCCTCCGGACGAGCCAGCTCATGCCCATCGAGATCAAGCAGAAGAAGGGCGCCAACCTCAGCGCGGACATCCGGATCCCCGGCATCACGGACCGGATCGCCCTCAAGGACGTGGCCGTCGGCTCCCGGCAGCTCTCGACCATGATCAACGCCGGGCTCCCGCTGCTTCGGGCACTCACCGTCATGACGGAGCAGACGGAGAACAAGGCCCTGGCCAAGACCTGGGATCAGGTGCGCCAGGACGTCCAGGTGGGAGCCTCCTTCTCGGCTGCGCTACAGAAGCACCCGAAGGCCTTCAACCAGCTCTACGTGGCCATGGTCAAGGCGGGAGAGACGGGCGGTGTCCTCGACAGCGTCCTGCTGCGTGTGGCGGACACCCTCGAGAAGCAGGTGGAGCTTCGCAACAAGGTGAAGTCGGCGATGACGTACCCCGTCATGGTCGCCATCCTCGTCTTCCTGATCCTGATGGCCATCCTCCTGTTCGTGGTCCCGACCTTCCAGGAGCTCTACGCCGGCCTCGGCGGGACGCTCCCGGTCCCGACCAGGATCCTCCTGTTCCTGAGCAAGGTCGTGCAGCGGTTCTTCGTGTTCGTGATCCTCGGGCTGGTGGGAGCCGGCTTCCTGTTCCGGCGATCGATCGCCACCGAGAAGGGTCGCGCGGTCTTCGACCGCGTCAAGCT
>DATLFR010000242.1 GCA_035540895.1 Actinomycetota bacterium
GCGCCCGCCGCCAAGCCGAGCTCCGGAGGGTCCGGCGGTGGTGCGAAGAAGATCGTGATCACCATCTCCCAGCAGCGCCTGCGCGCCTACGAGGGCAACCGCGTCGTGCTCGACACGGTCGTCTCCACCGGCAAGCCCGGACACGCCACCCCGCGTGGCAACTTCTCGATCCTGTCGAAGACGGAGAGGCACTGGTCGACGCAGTACCACGTGTGGATGCCGTACGCGATGCGCGTCTACAAGGGCATCTTCATCCACGAGATCCCGATCTCTCCGGACGGCCGGCGCCTGGGCGCGAACCAGCTCGGACAGCCCGTCTCGGCGGGGTGCGTCCGGGTCGGCATCGGACCCGCGGCCAGCCTGTACCGCTGGGCTCCCGTGGGGACACCGGTCATCATCCAGTAGCCCCGGACGCCGGCCCCCGGGCGGGGCGTCACACAGGTAGGGGCGATAGCTCGGCCCAGCGGCGAGGTATCGCCCCCACCTGCGTGTCCGGGGGTCCCTGCGCCCTGAGCCGTGGACGATGACTCGGTCCATGATCGAGGTATCGCCCGCGCCTCCCACGCTGCCGGAGGGGTCGACGCCGGCGGTGGTCCATCGGGGGTCCGCCTGAGCGCCCCCGGGTGGAGCGGGCACGGACGTCACGGGCGCAGCGGCGTCCCGTCCCACGCGTGGGAGCACGGGCAGGAGCGGTCCGTCGGCACGCGCTCGACGAGGCGGAGCAGGGCCTGGCGCAGCGTGTCCAGGTTGGCCGCGAACATCCGGAAGACCTCGTCCATCGTGATCGGCTCGACCCCGTCCCCGTCGCGCAGGTAGGCGTCGTGGTCGGTTATCAGCGAGACGTTCACGTAGCACATCTCGAGCTCCCGGGCGAGGTACGCCTCCGGGTACTGGGTCATGTTGATGACCTCCCAGCCCGCCGACCCGAACCAGGCCGACTCCGCCTTCGTTGAGAAGCGGGGGCCCTGGATCACGACGACCGTTCCCCGCTCGTGCACCGGGAGCCCGGCCTCGCGCACCGCCTCGCAGGCGAGCGGCCGCAGCTCGGGGCAGTAGGGCTCGGCGAACGAGATGTGGACCGGGTCCGGGCCGTCGTAGAAGGTCTGCTCCCGGGAGTACGTCCGGTCGACCAGCTGGTCGCAGACGACGACGTGTCCGGGCTCGACGTGGCGTTGCAGGCTGCCGGCGGCGCACGGTCCGAGCACCCGGGTGACCCCCAGCTCGCGCATCGCCCAGAGGTTGGCCCGGTAGTTGACCCGATGGGCGGGGATCTCGTGCTTCGGCCCGTGGCGGGGGATGAACGCGACCGGACGTCCGGCCACCTCGCCGAGGGAGACCGGTCCGGACGGGGCGCCGTAGGGGGTCTGCACCTCCTCGGTCCGGAGGCCCTCGGCCAGCGAGTAGAAGCCGGACCCGCCGAAGATCCCGATCTCGGCGGTCACTTGTCCTTCGGCTTGCTCGATGTGTCCGAGCTCTTCGTGTCCGAGGACTTCGAGTCGGAGGACGTCGAGTCGGAGGACTTCGAGTCGGACGACTTCGAGTCCGAGGACCTGCTCTTCGAGCTACCCGAAGAGCCGTAGTCGGTCTTGTAGAACCCCGACCCCTTCAGGACGATCCCCACGGGGTGGTAGACGCGCTTCAGGGCGCCGCGGCAGGTCTTGCAGCGCTTCAGCGGCGGGTCGGACATCGACTGCACGACCTCGATCTCCTCGCCGCACTTCTGGCAACGGTAGGCGTACGTAGGCATGCCACCGAGTATGCACGTAGAGCGTCGTTGCCGCCCTCTACGCTGCGGCCATGGACCGCGTCCTGACGATGATGAAGGCGCCCACCGGGGGGTACGTGGGCGACGGGCACGTCCACCCCGCCGTCCTCGACGCGGCCCGGCAGGAGCTCGCGGAGGCGAGGACGGCCGGACAGGTGACCGACGGGTACGTGGTGAGGTGCGGCGACGACATCGCCCTCGTCGTCCTGCACGCGGGCGACGCCGCGGCCGTGGCCGCCCTCGGCTCCCGGACCTTCTCCCGGTGCTGGACCGTGGCCCGCGAGCTGGGACAACACGGCTGCCGGAACGGCGGACCCGTGCACGAGACGGTCTCCGTCACGCTCGACGGGGAGCCGGAGACGGTCCTCTGCTTCATGGCCGACAAGGCTCCCGCGGGAGCCTGGAACCTCTTCCTGTACCGGGTGTTCGCCGACCCCTTCAACACCCCGTCGCTGCTGAGCGACCCCCGGATGATCGACGGGTTCGGGTTCGCGGTGCGGGCACCCGACGGCACCGAGATGGCGTTCGGGCTGCCGGGCGACCTGCACGCGTTCCTGGGAGCGGCGTCTGGTAGCGCGATCGTCCGCCAGGTCGACTCGCGGTTCTCCAGTCGCACGGCGGCGGTGGCGTCGGAGGGGCCCGACCCGATGCTGGTGGTGCGCTGCCACGACGGGTTCCCGTCGGTGGGGGAGACGCTCGAGCCGTTCGCCTTCCCCTACGCGGTCGCCGGCCCGGCGGGCCCCCTCGTGCCGGTGTCCACGAACGAGGACGCCACCACCCGGGTGTTCGGACGGGCCATCGGGCTCGGGTTCCAGGTGACCGACGAGCGCCTCGTGGGCCCGCGGGACCTGTTGGGAGACAGGGCTTTCGACGGGTCGCGGCTGCGTGCCGTGGCGGCCGCCGACGACCTTCGGCGCCACGGACCTTTCTCGCCGGCGGCCGCCACCCTGCGTCCGTTCCACTCGCACGTCTGACCTCCGCTGGCCCCCCGGGCCGCGTCCTGGCATCCTTGTCCGGCGATGTCGGTGCGCAAGGCGGTCATACCTGCGGCAGGGCTCGGCACCCGCTTCCTCCCGGCGACGAAGGCTCAGCCCAAGGAGATGCTCCCGCTCGTCGACAAGCCCGCGATCCAGTACGTGATCGAGGAGGCGGTCCGGGCCGGTTGCGACGACATCCTCATCATCACCGGGCGTGGGAAGCGCAGCCTGGAGGACCATTTCGACCGGTCCTTGGAGCTCGAGTCGGTCCTGGAGGAGAAGGGCGACCGGACGTCCCTCGACGAGATGCGCGCCATCTCGGAGATGGCCGATATCCACTACGTCCGCCAGAAGCGGCCCCTCGGCCTCGGACACGCGGTCCTGGCCGCCGAGAAGCACGTGGGCAAGGAGCCTTTCGCGGTCCTGCTCGGTGACGTCGTGGTGTCCGAGCGCGACCCGCTGCTCTCGGATCTGATGTCCGTGTACGAGCGGTACGGACGCAGCGTCCTGGCCGTGCAGGAGGTCCCACGCGAGGACATCCACCTCTACGGGGCCGTCCTGCCGGAGCCGGTCGAGGAGGGGGTGGTCCGGATCCGCGACTTCGTGGAGAAGCCCCCCGTCGACAAGGCTCCCTCCAACCTCGCCTCCCTCGGGCGCTACCTGCTCACCCCGGAGGTCTTCGAGGACCTGCGCCGCACCGAGCCCGGGCGCGGGGGGGAGATCCAGCTCACCGACGCGATCCGGTCACTCGCCCAGCGTCAGGCCGTCTACGCCCACGTCTTCGAGGGGAAGCTCTACGACGTCGGCCGCAAGATCGACTACCTGCGGGCGACCGTCGAGCTCGCGTTCGAGCGCGAGGATCTGGGCAAGGAGTTCCGAGACTTCCTCACCGAGTTCGCCGTCCGGAACAAGCTGATCTAAGTGATCTCCGTCAACGAGGCCCGCGAACGGATCCTCCAGCGGATCGAGGTGCTCGACCCGCTCGAGCTCGCCGTGACCGAGGCCCACGGATGCGTCCTGGCCGAGACGGTCACCGCGCCGGAGGACCTCCCGGCCTTCCCGTCGTCCGCGATGGACGGGTTCGCCCTGCGGTCGGGGGACACGTCCGCCGCCGCGCAGAACCCGGTCAGTCTCACCGTCACCGGGGAGGCCGCCGCCGGACGCCCGTTCGCGGGCAGGGTGGCCTCGGGGGAGGCCGTGCGGATCATGACCGGGGCGGCGATCCCGGAGGGAGCCGACGCGGTCGTCGCCCAGGAGGAGGTGGCGGTCGTCGGGTCGTCGCTCGCGGTGGGACGGGTGGTCAAAGCGGGCGACAACGTGCGTCCGGCCGGTGAGGACGTGGCCCGCGGCGAGGAGGTCCTGCAGCCCGGACAGCGGCTGCGCGGCATGGACATCGGCGCCCTGGCCGCGCTCGGACGCAGCCGGGTTCTGGTCCGGCCGCGCCCTCGGACCGTCGTCCTCTCGACCGGAGACGAGCTGCGGGAGCCGGGCAGCGACCTCGGACCCGGCCAGATCCGCGACTCGAACTCCTTCACGATCGCCGGCATGGCCCGGGAGGCCGGGTCGGCTCCCGTGCGGGCCGGAATCATCCCCGACGACCCCGACGTGCTGAGGGAGACGTTCCAGTCCTACCTGCCCCAGGCCGACGTCTTCATCTCGTCGGGGGGAGTCTCGGTCGGGGACCACGACCACGTGCGCGACGTCCTGTCCCAGCTGGGCAAGGTCGAGTTCTGGAAGGTGTCCGTCAAGCCGGGCAAACCGCTCGCGTTCGGGTTCATCGAGGGCCGCCCCTTCTTCGGCCTTCCCGGCAACCCGGTCGCCGTAGCCGTGACGTTCGAGCTGTTCGTGCGGCCCGCCCTGCTGAAGATGGCCGGGCGGCGCACGCTCATGCGCCCCCAGATCGACGCCGCCTTCCAGGACGACTTCCGTCAGCGGCCGGGCCGGGAGACGTACCTGAGGGTGCGGGCGTGGCGGGACGCCGAGGGGTGGAAGGCCCGACTGACCGGGCGCCAGGGCTCCAACATCGTCTCGTCGGTGGCCAAGGCGAACGCGCTCGCGGTCATGCCTGGGCACCTCAGTCACCTGCGGCCGGGCGACCAGGTGCGCCTCATGCTCCTCGAGCCGCTCGAGGGCTGGTGACATCGAGCGCCCACCTCGACCCGTCCGGACGGCTGAGGATGGTCGACGTGGGAGCGAAGGCGGAGACCCGACGGACGGCCACGGCCGTCTGCCACGTCCACATGTCGGACGAGGCCCGACGCGCGGTGGCCGAGGGGACCGCGTCGAAGGGCGATGTGCTCGCGGTCGCGCAGGTCGCGGGGGTCCAGGCGGCGAAGCGCACCCCTGAGCTGATCCCCGGCTGCCACCCGTTGCGGATCTCGGGCGTGGACATCACGTTCGCCGCCACCGACGAGGGCTACACGGTCACCGCCCGGGTGAAGGGCACCGACCGCACCGGGTTCGAGATGGAGGCCCTCACGGCCGCGTCCGTGGCCGCGCTCACCGTCTACGACATGTGCAAGGCGATAGACCCGGACATGACGATCGACGGTCTGCGTGTCACGGACAAGACCGGCGGGACATCGGTCCGCGCCGTCCGGCTGGACGGCACCCGGGCCGCCGTCCTGACCGTCTCGGACAGGTCGGCCGCCGGGGAGCGCGCGGATGGGTCCGGACCCGCTGCCCGCGCATGGCTCGAGGCACGCGGCGCATCGGTGATCGAGACGAGGGTGGTCCGGGACGACCGCGGGGAGATCGCGGCCGCCTTGCGCGATCTGGCGGCGGCGGCCCAGCTCGTCGTGACATCGGGCGGCACGGGGGTGTCTCCCACCGACGTCACGCCCGAGGCCACGCTGGACGTGGCCGACCGGGTGGTGCCCGGACTGGCCGAGCAGATCCGAGCGGAATCGCTCCGGGTGACCCCCAACGCCCTGATATCGAGAGGCGCCGCCGTCGTGGTCGGGGACGCTCTGGTGGTCAACCTCCCCGGCAGCCCGAAGGCGGTGGGGGAGGCGCTCGACGCTATCGCCGCCGTCCTCCCGCACGCCCTGACCCTGCTCCGGGGGGAGCAGCCTCACGCATGAACCACATCGATGTGATCACATCATTGAAAGTATCGGCACCGGCTGCTAGGTTCCCCATCAGCACAAGCGGCCCGTCTTCGGTTGGCGCGGGAGCACAGTGTGGGGATACTTGTACTGGTACTCCTTCTCACAGCATGGGGTCTGGTACTAGGCCCGTCGCTCCTGAGGAACGCTCAGCAGACGTCCCCGATCCGGACAGAGATGATGTTCAACCGCGCGCTGAAGGCGATGAGCCAGCCGCGGCGCCCGCGGAACGCGGCGGGGGGCCGCTGGGTCATGGTGCCGCGGACCGCTGACTACCCCGTCTCCTACCCGGGGCCCGGCGGACGGCCTCCCTCGGGGGGGCCGCGCGGTCCTCGTCAGAGCGCCGCGGAGAGGCGTCGCCGGAACATGACCGCGCTCTCCGTCTTCGTGATCGCCACCTTCTTCCTCGGCCTGCTACCCCCGCTTCGGTTCCTGCTGTGGCCGTGCCTGCTCGCGTCGGTCCTGCTGATCGCGTACGTGGCGGCGGCGATCGCGTTCGCTGCGCGCGCGGCCGCGCCCGGCGCGCACCTGGAGCCGACGAGCGTCCGCCCGCCCGAGGCGGCGGGCGGGGGGTTGTAACACCGACAAGGAACCAGGGCGGTCCCGAGCCGACGCCCGTCGGCCGGGACCCCGTCCAGGGCGCGGGTCAGGCCGAGACCCGCGCCCACCTTTTCTCTATACGGGGCTCTCGCCGAGCGTCAAACCGCCTCGTCGGCGACGAGGCGCGCGACCTGCTCGCGGTGGTAGGTCGGGTCGCCCAGGAGCATCTCGTTGGCCTTGGCCCGCTTGAAGTACAGGTGCATGTCGTGCTCCCACGTGAAGCCGATCCCGCCGTGCACCTGGATCCCGGCCGAAGCCACCCGGGTGTACGCGTCCCCGCAGTAGGCCTTGGCGACCGAGGCGGCCAGCGGGAGCTCTTCGTCGCTCGATGACGCGGCCCAGGCCGCGTAGTACATCGCAGAGCGGGCCATCTCGACGTCCACGAGCATCTCGGCGCACTTGTGCTTCACGGCCTGGAACGAGCCGATCGGACGTCCGAACTGCACGCGCACCTTCGCGTACTCCACGGACATGTCCAGCACCTTGTGCGAGCCTCCCACCGACTCCGCGCAGAGCAGCGCGGTGGACCGCTGCAGCGCCCGCTCGAGGACCGGCCAGCCCGCGTCCGCCTCCCCCAGCACCGAGTCCGCACCGATCTTCACGCCGTCGAACGTCACCTCGCACCAGCGGCGGGTGGTGTCCATCGTCTTCAGCTGGTCGACGGACACACCCGACGTCTCGCGGTCGACGAGGAAGAGCGTCACCCCCTGGGTCGGGTCGCCGTCGCCCGTCTTCGTGCGGGCGGCCACGACGATGTGGTCGGCCAGGTGGGCATCGGGGACGAACGACTTCTTGCCGTCCAGCACCCACGCATCCCCTTCCCGCCGCGCCTGCATGGTGATGCCCCCGGCGTCGACGCGTCCGGACGCCTCCGTGTAGGCGACGGTCGCCCGGCGCTCGCCGGACGCGATCGCCGGCAGGACGGCCTTGCGCTGGGCGTCCGTGCCCGCTTCCTGGACCGCGACCGCCCCGAGGCAGACGCTGGCGAAGAACGGACCCGGCACCAGCGCCCGGCCCATCTCCTCGAGCAGGACGGCCAGGTCGACGTAGGACATCCCCTGGCCCCCGTGCTCCTCGGGGATGGCGATGCCCATCCACCCGAGATCGGCCATGTGCTTGTAGAAGCCGGCGTCGAACCCGTCGTCGGACTCCATGACCTTGCGGACGAACGCGGGCGGACACTCCTTGTCCAGGAAGTCCCGCGCGTACGTCTGAAGTGATTCCTGGTCCGGGTTCAGCCCGAAGTCCATCTGTCCTCCCCTTTGGTCAGCTGCGGCCGGGGTCCTTGGGGAGCCCGAGGACCCTCTCCCCCAGGATGTTCCGCAGGATCTCGCTCGTGCCGGCCTCGATCGTGTTGCCCTTGCTGCGCAGCATGCTGTACTCCCACAACCCCCCGTCGGGGGCGCGCTCGTCCCCCCGGCGCAGCTGATGCGCCAGACCCAGGACGTGCGTCGCCGTCTCGTTGAGGCGCTGGTTCAGCTGCGACCAGGCGAGCTTCACGACCGACCCCTGGGGGCCGGGGGCGCCCCGGCGCTGGACGTCCGTCAGCGTCCGGTAGATCGTGAAGCGCAGGGCCATGGCGTCCACGTGGTGGCGGGCCAGCTCGTCGCGCGTCAACCGGTCGGACGCGTGGCCGGTCCTACGGGCCAGCTCTACCAGCTGGTTCAGGGCGTTCTCCAGCTGGATCTGCAGCCCCGTCCCGAGGTTGGCCCGCTCGTGCATCAGCGTCGAGATCACCACGTTCCACCCACCGCCGACCTCGCCGAGCACGTTCTCCTTCGGCACCCGTACGTCGGAGAAGAAGACCTCGTTGAACTCCGCGTCGCCGGTGATCTGCACGAGCGGCTTCACCTCGACGCCGGGGGAGTGCATGTCCACGAGCAGCCCGGTCATCCCCGCGTGGCGGGAGCCCGGGTCGGGGTCGGTCCGGGCGATCAGCAGGCACCAGTCCGAGAGGTGGGCGTACGACGTCCAGACCTTCTGTCCGTTCACGACGAACGCGTCGCCGACGTCGACCGCGCGGGTCTTGAGGGCGGCGACGTCGGACCCGGCGTCCGGCTCTGAGAACCCCTGGCACCAGATCTCGGTGCCGTCCAGGATCTTCGGCAGGTACCGCGCCTTCTGCTCCTCCGTCCCGAGCTGGGCGATCGTGGGGCCGGCGATGTGGGTGCCGATCACGGTCGGGAAGCCGGGCAGCTTCGCCCGGGCGAGCTCCTGGTTGTAGATGGCGACCTGCATGGGGGTGGCGTCCCGGCCCCCGTAGGCGGACGGCCAGTGGATGCCGATCCAGCGGTCCGCCGCCATCTTCGCCTGCAGGTCGCGCAGGAAGTCGAGCCGGTCGGAGTGGGAGGTCCAGTCGCTGCGGTCCATGCCCTGCCAGCCGTCCGGCAGGTTCTGCTGGAGCCAGGTGCGCAGCTCGGCGCGGAACGAGGCCTCTTCGGGGGTGTCGCGGAAGTCCATCGGTCCGGCGATGCTACAGCAGGACTGTCTCATAGGGCGACTGGGAGCGAGGGGCGGGACGGCGCGCGGCTGTCCTGCGCGCGGCTGTCGCGCGCGCCCGCTCTCGCGCGCGCCGCTGTCGCGCGCGCCCGCTCTCGCGCGCGCCGCATCCCCTGGCGCCCACCGCCGGCGCACCCCGGGCTGGGTGCCAACCCATCCCCGTCCGCCGGCGGAGCACGCCGCATGCGGCGTCACCCGCCGGCGCACAGCGTCGCAGGGGGCTCCCGTCCGACCTGCGCCGGCGGCGGGCGACAACCGAGGGACCGCGGGGCTCCCGGTCAGGCCGCGCCCGCGGGCGGCGCGGCGCCCCCGTTAGGATGTCCGGGCCATGCCGGAGCTGAACGAGATCCAGGAGCAGATCCGGGACCGCTTCGACCGCAAGAGCGCGGGACGGGAGCTCGCCCTCCAGGGCGCCCGCCGCACCATCCGCTCGTGCGCGAACGCGATCCGGGCCATCCACCGCCACGAGTGGGACACCGCTCTCGAGCGGATCGCGGAGGCGGAGGCGAGCCTGCGGGAGGCCGAGGACGCGCTGCGTCCGTTCCCCGAGATCTTCTTCGCCGGGTTCCTGCAGGACGCCCAGATCGAGTACGTGGAGGCGCGGTGCACCTACGCGATCCTGCGGGAGGAGCCGTTCCCCTCCCACACCGACCTGCAGATCATGGAGGCTCCCTACCTCAACGGACTGGGAGACACGGTGGGGGAGTTGCGCCGCCACATCCTGGACCTGATGCGCCACGGAGAGCTCGAGCGGTGCGAGCAGCTCCTGCAGGCGATGGACGACCTGTACGTCGTGATGACCTCGATGGACTACCCGGACGCCATCACCGGGGGGCTGCGCCGCCGGGCGGACGTGGCCCGGTCCCTGCTCGAGCGCACCCGGGGCGAGTTCTCCATCGCCCTGATCCAGCAGCGGCTCGAGGCGAGGCTGGCCGCACACGCGGACCGGCTGCGCGAGTCCGGTGCATGACCCGGACGGACTCCCGGAGCGTTCACCTACCGTGACCAAGATCGCGACCGCCGCCTGCGTGCTGCTCGTGCTCGTGTCCGGGTGCGGGCGCGACCGGACATCGGACGCCCCCCGGAGCCCCTCCCCACGGACGGCACCAACCGGGGACGACGAGGCCACGAACGCCTCCGGACAGCCGGACGGCACCCGTCCGGGCTCCCCGCGGCCGGGGTCCGCCGCGCGTCGGACGCCCACCCCGGAGGCGCCGGGTACGCCGGTCCCGTACGCGAGGGTGAAGGAGAACGAGGCGGTCACCTGGGAGCAGGCCCTGGCCTGGTGGCCGTACCGTCCGCTGCTGCGCTACAACGGCCCTCCCAAGCCCGGGCTCGACGGGAGCGAGGCCGTCTTCGCCACCAGTCAGAAGGGAGGCCGCAAGGGCGATCCGCGCAAGGAGTTCAGCGTGCTGACCGTCTTCTGGCAGGTCCCCGGGACCGACTCGAGCAACTCGACCTACCTGGCGATGGTCGAGGCGGGGGGGATGGCTGTCTCGGCGCGCTTCTACCCGCCGTCGATCCCCTTCGAGAAGACGGCGCAGGGAGGGAAGGCGGTCGTCGTGCGGGGGACGAACGCCTGGATGACCGAGCTGCGGACCGACCGTGCCGAGGCCGAGAAGGAGTCGTGGCGCGAGTACGGCTCCCAGGACATCCGCTACATCCAGTGGCAGGAGTACCTACCGCGCGACAGCGGGACGATCGACTGGTTGGTCATGACCCACGCGACCGGCTGGACCGAGCGGGAGTCGGTCGACGCGGTCAACGCGATGGTGGAGGTCCGCTAGAAGAGCCCGGCTCCCGTCGCGCCCTGCACCATCGGCGCGTCGATCGTGTAGTCGGGGTCCGGTTCGGGCTCGGCTAGGCTGCGGCGTTCCAGCGCATCTGCATTCCAGGCGGCCACACGGCGAGCCCGGTCCGGCTCGGCGGCCGCGTCGCGGTCCATGAACTCCGGGAGCACCTCGCGTGCGAGCAGGTCGTACGACTCGCAGATGTCCTCGTGCCGGTTGTGTCCGCACTGGCTGAAGAAGATGACCTGGTCGACCCCGGCCTCCTCGTAGGCACGCAGGACCTCCCGGATCTGGTCCGGCGTCCCGATGCAGCCGCGGATGGCATCGGGGGCCTGTCCCATCATCTGCTCGCGGAACGAGACGAACGCGTCCCCGGTCTCGAGGTAGCGCTTCCAGATCTCGGACCTCCCCGGCGCGTGGGAGCCGAACGCGTAGTACCAGGCGAGCGCGTACGCGAAGAAGTGGGCTCCCTGCTCGCCCTTCGCCTTCGCCTCCTCCTCGGACGGACAGCACATCAGCGGGGTGACGATCGCCACGGACGGGTTGATCGCCTCGCCGATGGGCACGCACTCCTTGGCGATGGTCCGGTAGTAGTCGGACACCCACTGCTCGGCCTCCGAGACGGACACGAACGCGAACGCGAGCGCCCCCATCCCGCTCTGCGCGGCCAGGTGGATGGTCTCCCGCTGGCTGCACGCGAGCCACAGCGGTGGGTGCGGCTTCTGGACCGGCTTCGGCACGCAGTTGCGCGGCGGCATCTTCACGAAGCGTCCGTCGATCCCCGTGAAGGGCTCCTCGACCATGAGACGGACCGCCGCCCGCGTCCCCTCCCGCCACGCCTCCCGCTTATCGGACCGGTCGAGCCCGAACCCGCCGAGCTCGGCCACCGAGGAGGACTCGCCGGTCCCGAACTCGACCCGCCCCCCGGACACGAGGTCCAGCGTCGCCACCCGCTCGGCGACCCGGGCCGGGTGGTTGTACTGCGGCGGGGTCTGGATGATCCCGTGGCCGAGCCTGATGTCGCGGGTGCGCTGCGAGTACGCGCCGAGCAGCACCTCGGGGGCCGACGAGTGCGAGTACTCCTCGAGGAAGTGGTGCTCGACCTGCCATACGTAGCCGTAGCCGAGGCGGTCGGCGAGCTCGACCTGGTCGAGGATCTCGGTGAACAGACGCTGCTCGTCCCCCTGTTGCCAGGGCCGGGGCAGGTTGTGCTCGTAGAAGAGGCCGAACCGCATGTCCGGAAGCCTATCGGGACAGCCGCCGGTCGAGCAGGTACAGCGGGAGCCACAGCATGCCGAGCCCGGTGACCATCAGCCACAGGGCGTGTCCAGCGGCGCGGGCGGGCTCCCCGGTGGACATCAGCGCCCGCATCAGCTCGGTGCCGTGGTACAGGGGCATGAACCAGGCCACGGTGCGCAGCCAGTCCGGGAGCCGGTCCAGCGGGAAGAAGACGCCGGAGAACATGAACATCGGGGTGAGCAGCATCGTCCAGTAGTAGGCGAGGAAGTCGACGCGCCGGATGAAGTACGTGTAGCTGAGCCCCATCACCGAGAACACGAACCCGATCACCGCGATACCCGGGACGGTCAGCAGCCCCCACCACGAACGGTAGAGGCCGAAGGCGGTGGCGATCACCGCGAAGGCTCCTCCGTAGATGGTGGCGCGGGTCGAGGCCCACAGGACCTCCCCCAGAGCGACGTCGGGCACCGATACCGGGGTGGCGGACGCGGCGTCGTAGATCCGCTGCCGCTCCATCTTGAAGTGGGC
Organism: Actinomycetota bacterium; assembly: GCA_035540895.1. NCBI lineage: Bacteria > Bacillati > Actinomycetota > Actinomycetota bacterium. Next base: position 12,506 of record DATLFR010000242.1, read on the forward strand.
GTTCCAGGTGGCCTCGAACGTGGCCCCGTACATCGCCGAGACCGCCAACAGTCCCGGCGCGATGAACTCGATGTAGCGGACGCCCCGCACCGACTCGAGGTACTGGCCGAGGCCCAGGCCCATCGCGACCAGGTAGATGACGGGCTCCATGAACCAGGCCATCAGCCCGAGCAGCCAGACGCGGCGGAAGACCACCGCGTTGCGGTTCCAGTACCTCAGCGCGTGGCGCAGCGACACGTCGAGCCGGCGCCGGGGAGCCGCGACCGCGCTCACTCGAGGAGCCCCCTCCCGGTGAGGACGAGGAAGACGTCCTCGAGCGACCCGCCGCGGAGCCAGACGAGTCCGGGGTCGATGTCCAGGGTGCGGATCCTTCCGAGCACCTTCTCCCCGTCCTCCGTGTAGATGAGCCACCTGTCCGGGAGCCTCTCGAGGCTGGCTCTGTCCGCGATCTGCTCGATCTCACCCTTCAGCTCGTCCGGGGGCTCGATCACCTCGACCACCTCGCTGGTCGTATGCGCCTTCACGAGCTCCCGAGGCGCACCCTCGACGAGTACCCGGCCCTCGTGCATGATCACGAGCCGGTCGCACAGCTGCGCCGCCTCCTCCATGTAGTGCGTGGTCAGCAGCAGCGTGACGCCCATCCGCTTGAGGGAGCGCAGCTTCTCCCAGACGAGGTGCCGGGCCTGAGGGTCGAGCCCGGTGGTCGGCTCGTCCAGGATCAGGACCTCCGGCTCGTTCATGAGCGCCCGCGCGATCAGCAGGCGCCGCTTCATCCCCCCGGACAACTCGGAGATCTCGCGCTCCCGCTTCTCGGAGAGAGCCATGTACTCGAGGAGCTCGTCCGCCCGCGAGATCGCGTGGGTCCGAGGCAGGCCGAAGTAGCGCGCGTAGATGAGGAGGTTGTCCAGGACGGTCACGTCCTCGTCCAGGCTCTCCTCCTGGGGGACGACGCCCATCCGGTCCTTGATGGCGCGGGGCTGGGCGCGGACGTCCATCCCCAGCACCTCGAGCGCCCCGGACGTCGGCGGCAGGGAGCAGGCGATCATCCGCATCGTGGTCGTCTTGCCGGCTCCGTTCGGCCCGAGGAAGCCGAAGCAGGACCGGGCCGGGACCTCGAACGAGACCCCGGACACGGCGACGAACTCCCCGTACGTCTTGACGAGGTCGCGCGCGACGACCGCTGGATCTGCTCTCACGGTTCCTCCCGGACGCGGAGCCTAGCAGTCCGGGAAGGCGAGGCCTATCCGGTCCAGAGGGTGAAGGTGCGGCCCATCTCGGTGCCGGCTCGCGCGAGGCTCGCGTCCATGCGCTGGACGACGATGAAACCACCGGCCGCGATATGCGTGAGGACACCGAGCGCCTGGGCGGGGGGCTGGGCGAGGCTCGGGAGCGTCGGGATCTCAGTGACGAGCACGCCGCTGCCGGAGTCGCCCGAGATCGCGGCCCCGTACCCCAGGACCCACGAGTCCAGCTCGAAATCGAGGCCTAGGCTGCGGCGGGACTGCGTCGCCGGGTTGCCCGGCATGATGCGGGTCCCCGCAGCGTGGACGCCGACGTCGGGGGAGCCGATCCCGATGCCCCAGCCGAAGTGCCGGAGCTCACGGACCGTGCTGTCCCGGGCCGTGAAGATGCCGGACGGGGCAGTGAAGGTGCACATCTGGGGAGACGCGTTGGCGCGTCCGTTCTCGTTCAGTCGGATCAGGGCGAAGTCGGTGCCTGCGCCGCAGCCGTTCCCAGCCGCGTCTCCACCCTCGCACCACCGGTAAGCGAGCTCCCCGATCGGACCCACGACGCCGTGCGCGTACACCGGGTCCCCGAAATCGGGAGCCCCGAGGGACTCCAACGTGCAGTGGCCGGCCGTGGAAACGTAGACATCGGTCCCGTCGGTGACGAGGAAGGACATGGAGCAGTACGCGAGCTCGAGCGGCCCCGCATACAGGACCAGCGCACCGCCCGGCCGGACCCCCGGACACGGGTAGGTGACGTCGCCATGATCGGTCCCGGCGCCGAGCGCTCGCGGCGCGAAAGCGATCCGCGCACACGACGCCGGGTCCTTCGGAAGCTCGGACAGGGCGTGAGCGGGGCTCGCGGCGCCGGCGAGGGCCGAGACGAGCAGGAGCGGGAGGACACGAGCTGCGATGCGGGTCACGGGGGCCTCCTGGACGCGGTTCGTTACCTCCGAGGTTCCACGCGGCAGCCGCTGTTCCTTCCTCCCCGGCGACGATATGATGCGTCCTCCGGGGGCGTAGCTCAGTTGGTAGAGCGCTGCGTTCGCAACGCAGAGGTCGACGGTTCGAATCCGTTCGCCTCCACCGGGAAAGCGCAGGTCAAACGGCCTGCGCTTCCGTTTGTCCTCGGGCCACTGTAGGGTCTGCCGACATTCTTGCCGACATTTCGGGAGGTGGCAGGCCAGGTGGCCCGGACGAAGCCCCGCGCCGGGAGGCGCGACAACCGGACCGGCTCCTACCGGTTCCGCAGCGCCAAGCGCCCGTGCGCGATCGAGCTGTGCGTGCGCGATCCGGAGACCGGGGAGCGCCGGTTCCGGACGGTCAAGGGTGTGGCCGACGACGACGCCGCTCGTCGGGAGCTCGCCCGCTTCGTGGCCGAGGTCGTCGACGGCAAGGTCGCTGCGAAGACCGGCCGCCGCACGGTCGAGATCGTGTGCCGTGAGTGGCTGGATCGCCAGCACGAGCGGGCCCGGTCCGGGCAGATCGTCCCGGGGACGGTGGCGAAGAGCCAGGCGATGGTGCGCCACATCATCCGTGAGGTCGGTCGGAAGCGAATCGACCAGCTGAAGGTCACGGACCTCGAGGACCTCTACAACGTGCGCCTCCCGAGCCGGCTGGGGGCCCGGACGATCTCCGACCTGGCGGGAGTGATGTACCAGGTTCTCCAGTACGCGCTCCGGCGCGACTACGTGCGAGTGAACGTGGCCGCGCTGGTGGAGGAGCGCCCACGTGTCGCGGACCGGGACGACGAGCCCCCGCAGGACGCCGACCTCCGCTCATATCTGGAGGCAGCGCAGGAGAAGGACTGGGACCTGTTCGCCTACCTGCTCGCGGCCGCCGCGTCGGGGGCCCGGCGTGAGGAGATGCTCGGCCTGCGACCCAAGGACGTGCTGCTCGACTCCGGGGAGCTGTGGTTCCGGCTGACCGTGTCGAAGCGCGGACACGCGAGGGACTTGGACGGGAACCTGCTCGATGGGCCGCCGATCATCGTGCGTCCGCGAGGGAAGACGCCGGCGGCGCGCCGGCGGGTCCAGGTGCCGGACGGTGTGGTTGCGGTGCTGCGGGAGCACCTGCGGCGACTGGACGAGAAGGCCCGCGAGCTGGGGATGCGGAGGTGGCCGGCGGACGGGTTCATCTTCACGGCGGAGCCACCGGGCGGGAAGGGTCCGTGGCTCATCGAGGGGGCCGAGGCGACCGGGAGGCCCTTGTATCCGGACACGGTGAACAACCGGATGGAGCGGTTGAGCCTGAAGACGGGGATCCACGTGACCCCGCACCAGCTCCGCCACTATGCGGCGACGGTGGTGGCGCCGTTCCTGACGGAGACGGAGATGCAGGGCCGGTTCGGCTGGAAGGACTCCCGGATGGTGCGACGCTACGCGCACTACCGTCAGGCCCGCGACGCGGTGGCGTCAGCGGCGCTCGGGCAAGCGCTCGGACTCACTCGTTCGGACGCAGCCTCTGAGGCGTGACTGCTCACGTGCCTATCGGCGCCGACTACCAGAGCGAGGCGAACCGGAGGTTTCGCGCCCGGGCTGTCCTTGGGGCGGTCGCAGTCCGGCAACGGTGACGTCGACCAAGCGGCGGATGGAAGCGGTCGAGGACATCTGTCCGGCGGCGGTGAGCCCGTGCAGGCAGTAGTCGGCGAGTTCACCGACCGGTACGTCGTCTCGTACCGTGCCGTCCAGGATGGCTTCCCGAAGCACATCTTGGATCAACCCGCGAAGTTCGGCTCTGGCTGTGGCCGAGTGTCCAGGTTGGTGGAGGACCGCTGCTAGGTCCGTCCCGGTGTGCCTTTGGATCTCCCGGGTGATGTGGGCCCACGCGTTGAGTACGGCTGTCAATCGCTCGGTGGGTTGAGACTTCGCGATCGTCTCCCTTAGGTGCTGCAGATGCCGGCGGATCTCGCGCTCGTGCCACGAGTTGAGGATCGTGGGGATGTCGCTGAAGTACTTGTAGAGGGTGGCTCGTCCGATGCCGGCGGTGTCAGCGATCTCTGACATCGTGATCGAGAGCGGGCCTCGCTCAAGGGCCAGCCGGGCTGCGGCGTCGAGGATCGCGTCGCGGACCTCTTCGCGGTGCTTCTCGATGGTGTGGGTCCACAGACGTGGCATGGATATATCCTACGCTCCGTTGCCGGGCGGACGCTCCGTCTAGACAGAGACGGTATGTCTCGATAAGCTCTGCCGACTATCCGACGGAAGGGAGGAAACCCCGGTGGAGCATCCCCCGCCTTCATCGTCTTCTGAGGAAGTTACCCCTGGACCGGTGGTTCGCGGCATGCCGGTGTGGGTGAAGGTGTTCTTGGGGGTCATAGCCGGGCTCGTGTTGTTGTTCGTCGTACTGCAGATAGCGACAGGGGGGCGCCATGGTCCCGGACGCCACATGGGCAGCGGGGCCCATGGCGAGGCCACCCGTGTGGCGGAGGGTGCTATCGAGATTCCCGTGACGGCGCGCGAGCTCGCGTTCGATCCCTCCGAGATCACCGTGGATGCGGGCACCGAGGTGGCGATAGTCCTTACCTCGGTGGACATGCTTCACGACTTCACGATCGACGAGCTGGATGGGCACGTGGGCGCTGGGCCGGGGGAGACGGCCAAGGGGGGGTTCAGGGCTGAACCGGCCGGCCGCTACACCTTCTATTGCTCGGTTCCCGGGCATCGGGAGGCCGGCATGGAGGGCATCCTGGTCGTCCGGGGGTCTTCGACCCGTGGTGGACATCGGCCACCTGCCGGGGGCCACGACGGGCGATGAAGTCTGGTCTTCGGAAGGTGGTCCTGACCGCGCATCTGTTCTTCTCGGTCGGGTGGACCGGAGCCGTTTGCGCCTATCTCGCCCTGGGTCTTTCCGCATCTAGGAGCGCAGAGGCTGGAACGATTCGCGCGGCGTGGATCGGTATGGAGCTGGTCGGCTGGTTCGTCATCGTTCCGCTGGCCGTCGGATCGCTCATCACGGGGATCCTGATTGCGCTGGGCACCAGTTGGGGACTCTTCCGCCACTATTGGGTCATCTTCTCGCTGGCCCTCACCGTGTTCGCCGTCGTCATCCTCCTCTTGCACATGCCGACGGTTAGTGCGTCGGCGTCGGTGGCCCGCCAGGCCGATATCGACCGGCTCACCCAACTCGGTGGCGACCTCTTCCATCCTGGTCTGGGTCTGGCTCTTCTGCTCGTGATCCAGGTGCTCAACGTCTTCAAGCCACGGGGGATGACCAGACACGGACAGAGGGCTCGGGCTGCACGCGGTTCCACCGCAGTTCCCGGTGGCCTCGTCTGACCTTCATCGCTTCGCCGTCAGGCCACGCAAGGCTTCGGCGGACGTTCCGTGCTCCTGGGCCCACGTGGCCAGGTCGATCCGACGGGACAGGCCCGTCTTTTCGAACAGCTTGTGGATATGGGCCTTCACAGTCGACTCCGAGATGCACAGCGTCTCGGCGATCTGGCGGTTCGTCAGACCCTTCACGACCTTCGAGAGCACCTGGGCCTCCCGGTCCGAGAACACACGGCTGTTGCGGCCCTCGAGCGCCTGCGCGTAGGACTCCCGCCACGTCTCCCACTGTCTCGGTGACGACAGCCCGTAGCCGGCCCCCGCGAGCCGGATGATGCCCGGCCACTGCTCGGGGGCCACCTCGTCGCGCAGGATCCAGGCGTAGACGCCCGCCGGCAGCTTCTCGTAGCTGTAGCGCTGGGCCACCTTCCGCAGGACGCACACCGCGCGGATGTCCATCTCGGCCAGCTCGGCGATCGCGTCGGGGGCGAGGATGCAGTCCTCGCAGCCGACGAGGACGTCGACCTGGTCCTCGTCCTGCAGGTGTTTCCGGACGGCCTTCCATGATCGGGACCCGAAGGCGAACCGTAGATCCGGTTCGCTGGTGATGATCGCCTCGAGGGCTCGTCGGGCAAGGGCATCGGCGTCGCAAACCGCGACGGTCATCTTCTCGGCCATCCATAAACACCTGCTCTCTCATGCGTCCGGTACTCCCGGCTCATCGGTCGACCCGGTCGGCCGGTCCTCCATGGCCGATGGGATACGAACAAGTGTACGGGTGGGAAGGACATCGCTTATACGCGTGTGTCAAGCATTGCGCGTTCGGTCGGTGGAGCCGCGCCCGTGGGCCCCCGATCTTTGACCGCTCGGCCAATGGCAGGGTTCGCCTGACCTCGGGCTACAACCCTTGGCATGGGTGACACGACACGCAAGGCCTACAGCCCGAACGAGCTCGCGAGGCTCATCGGCGTATCGCCGGGGCATGTCCGGAATCTGATCCGGCGGGGGACGATCCCGTCCGTCCGCTTCGGCGTCCGGATCGCCGTGCCGGCGGCCTGGCTGGATGCCTACCTCGAGGGTCGTGACTGGGCGCCGATGCGGGAGGCCGCCCATGGATGACGTCCAGGTGGGCGAGTTCTTCGCGGCCCACGCCGAGGCATTCGAGGACATCCTCCTCGCTGAACGGCTGGCGACGGCCGACCTCCCTCAGACGTGCCCGCGGCTGTTCGAGGGGCTGCGGGGGCCGGGTGGGTGCATCGTCCGGGTGTTCGAGCCGGACGGGACGTGGCGGATCCTTCCTCACCGGACCGGGCCCTCGTCGCTGTCACCCACCGGCTTCGAGTGGGGCTACGCCGGCGCCGGACCGTGCGAGCTGGCTCACGCCGTCCTGGCGGCCGAGCTCGGGCCCATCGAGGCGGAGCTGTTCGCCGAGCCGTTCAAGCGCGAGGTGGTCGCCAGGCTGCCGAGCCAGGCCTGGGCGTTCACGGGCGAGTTCGTGCGCGCGTGGGCGCGACGAAAGGGGATCGATACATGAGCGAGACGTATGTGGCCGAGCCGGAGGTGCTGGACGTCGAGCCGGCCGAGGATTCGAAGGCGATCCGTCCGTGGGCGCCGGAGGGCCACCGGGACCTGGAGGAGCTCGAGGCGCTGGCCCGCGCGTTCACGGCCTCCGGCTACTTCCCGGACACGCACAAGATCAGCCAGGCCATCGTGAAGATCCTGGCCGGACGCAGCTTCGGGCTCCAGCCGTTCAACGCCATGAAGGCGATCAACATCATCGACGGAAAGCCGGAGCTGTCCTCGACAGCGATCGCGTCGCTGATTCGCCGCCATCCGGACTACGAGTACGAGATCGAGCGGCTAGACGACGAGGTCTGCACGATCCGCTTCTACCGGGTCCGCCGCGGCGGTGACCTCGAGCGTCTGGAGCCTGGGTCGACGTTCTCGTGGGCGGACGCCGAGCGGGCGGGGCTCGCGACGAAGCGGAACTGGAGGCAGTACCCGCGGGCGATGCTGTTCGCCCGCGCTATGTCCCAGGGGGCCCGGCTGCACTGCCCGGACGTCTTCGAGGGCGAAGTCTACGCCGAGGGCGAGATCGGGGACACCGTGGACTCTGACCTGGCCGAGGTCGAAGCGGCCGCGGTGGCGGAGGCCGACGGGCCGGCGGTGGACCTCTGGGAGCGGGACAACGACCGCTCGGTGGCCATGCGCCGGATCCACTATACGGCCGGACAGCTCGGCGTCACGCACGAGGAGCTGTCGGCATGGGCGTGCGGTGAGACGGGGGCCGAGTCGATGGCATCGATCTCGGCCGGCCTCCTGCGCGAACTCGACCAGGGTCTGCGCCGCGGCGAGGGTCCACGGCCGGAGTCGATCCCGGTGGCTCCGAACGGCCCCCACGTGCCCGCCGCGTCGAAGGGGGAGCGGGCCAGGCGGGAGGACTGGAACCCGGCCGTCAACGCGGCAGCCGCGCACCGTGTGCAGCCTGGCCTGTTGCGTGGCGCGTTCCTGGCCCGGTACGGCTTCGAGCCGGACGAGGCCACGATCGCTCAGGCTCGGGACTTCGGGACGTGGCTGGGTCTGTGGCTGGGCGCCGGCGGGGACATCGGCCCGGTCGCGCACGAGCCGGCCGAGGAGGCGTCGTGACGCATGGCGTGGCGTGCTCAGGCGGCTGCGGCCGCGAAGTGGACCCGCGGAGGGCCTGGCAGCGGTTCACGATGCTCCGTCACCTGGGGACCAAGGGTGGCGGCCGCCAGCGGACGAAGGCCGGCCGGGGGGTCCAGGAGTTCTACTGCACGCTGTGCGCCGACCGTCTTGACCACGAAGCCAAGGGCCAAGCGGTCGGCACTCCGCTGTTCGAGGCGTGGTGAGGCGGCCGTGAGCGTCCGGGTCATGGGCTGGGTCTGGGACCACTCCACGGCGGCGGGGAGCGACCTTCTCGTGCTCCTGGCCATCGCGGACAGCGCCGACCACGACGGCACCAACGCGTGGCCGTCTCTCGAATCGCTAGCGAGGAAGGCTCGCATCGACCGGCGGAACGTCCGGCGCTGCGTTCGACGGCTCGAGGAGCTGGGCGAACTCCGGGTGGAGCTGAAGTCCGGAGGCCCTCCGGATCGTCGCAGAGATCGACGAACGAACCGCTACACGGTTGTGATGTCGAACGAGGGGGCGCCGACGCCCTCTCGTGGAATCGACGAGGGGGCGCTGGTGGTCGGACGAGGGGGCGCTGGTGGTGATCACGAGGGGGCGCTGGCGCCCCCCGACCCGTCCTTTATCCGTCCAGAACCGTCCGGGGGCCGAGATGTCGAAGCTGTGGAAAACCCAAGCAACCCGGAAGCGGTCGCTGCCCTAATCCAGTCAATCAAGGACAAGCTCAGCCGCAACCGGGCCGAGGAGATCCTCGCTGAGAGCCGAGCGCGCGGAGGCCCCCGATGAGCGTGAAGCAGCTCTACCGCATGGCCGAGCAGGTGAAGGAAACGGAACCGCGGCTCGCTCGGGACCTGCGCCGGATTGCTGCCCTACTCGATCAGCTTCCGGGGAAGGTCGCCTACGCGGCTCGGCTCCGGGTCGATGGAGACCGGACGCCGCCCAGCATTTCGTACAGGCCGGTGCAGCACGGCGGGCGACCGAGTCGTTCTCTGGAGGCTGTCGAACTCCTCATCGATGCTCAGCGGGCCCTCGAGGAACTGTGCTCAAGAGATCTCGGATGACCCCCGGCTTCCTGTCCGCGGCCGCAGCTACGATTGGGGGTCGTCACGAATCGCCCGTATGGGAGCTGCGGTGCCAATGGACCTACCCGCTGAACTGCTCGCCCTGCTTCATCATGTCGAGCTCAACCAGGCCGGATGGCGTTCGCGTACCCTTCAGCGCCTCATCCTGGCTGCCATTTGGTCAGCGGAAGCTGCAGAGGTGGGCAACCTCCCGAGTCTCATTGCGGACCTCACCGACATGCCCGTAGAGCACGAGAGATTGCAGCAAGAGGCGGAGCGCCTGATGGATTCTGGCGAGATCGTCGAGCTACCTGACGGGCGACTGAAGCTCTCCGAGGAATGCCGGACATCGCTAAACGACGAGGTTCGCGTTGTTGAGGCGAATGAGGCCGATGTCCATCAAAGGTTCGTCACATGCCTTCGCAGCCATCAGCCCGACGCGGATGTTGATTCCACGTGGCGGGCATTCAATGACGAGTTCCTGGTGCCGCTCATAAAGGATCTTGGGGCGCGAACTTTTGAATTGCTCGCTCCGGGAGGGCCGCAGGCGGGAGAACTCAAAGGGTTTCAGTCACTGATGGAACCCCTTGCCAGGCGGTTCGGGGAGCCCTTCCGAGACGCAGCCCTGGCGTTCCTCGACCCAGCAAGTGCCGAGGTGCGTCAGTACCTCCTTCGGCGGCTCGATGCCTTCTTCGCGACCCAGGCGGAATCTCTCGACGATGCGACTCTCGGAGCTATCGGAGCGGCCAGAGGGGGCACCCCGGAGCTTCGAGTATTTCTCGATACGAACTTCGTGTTCTCGATGTTGAATCTACACGACAACCCCTCGAATGAGGTTGCCTCGCGCCTCACCGAACTCATCGGGCAGATTTCCAGCCACGTCCGAGTGAAGCTCTATGTGCTTCCCATCACCATTGAAGAAGCACGCCGCGTACTTAGCGCGCAAATCTACAACTTGGAAGGGATACGAGTCGGGGGTGCGTTGGCCAGAGCGGCAGTCAGTCTTCCGATGTCCGGCCTGGCAACGAGATACCTAGAGGAAGCATCCCGTTCAAAGTCATGGTTGAGTCCGCAGGACTTCTTCGGACCCTTCGAGCAGAATCTGGTGCCAATCCTCAAGGAACACGGGGTAGAGGTATTCAATGACCCTGCAATCGAAGGGCTGAGAACCGAACAAGCTGTGCTTGATGACCTTCTTACGGAGCAGGAGGCACAACAGGCGCGCCCTCAGGGGGCCAAGCCGTACGAAACGAATCTTCATGACATGGTGTTGTGGCACTTCGTACGGAGCAGGCGACCGCAAGTCCTTGAGTCACCCCTCGACGCAGGGTTGTGGATTCTGACTCTCGACTTCGGACTGATTCGGTTCGACCGTAGAAAGGCGCAGAGAGGCGACCTTCCGTCCTGTGTGGCACCCGCCATCTTGATGCAACTGTTGCAGTTCTGGGTTCCTCGGAACGCAAATCTCGAAGCAGCGATCGTGGCTTCGATGCGGCTGCCGCTGCTCTTCGCGCGGTTCGATCCGGAGGCCGAGCGGGTGTCAATCAGAATCCTCCGTCGCCTCTCTCGCTACGAAGACATCGGGGATCTGAGTAGCGAGACCATTTCCCACGTCTTGACGAACGAGGCGCTAAGGCAGCGCATTGGCCAAGGCGTCTCGGAGGCCGAAGAAGAGGCCCTGGTTGAGAAAGCGTTCATCGAGGAGACGCAACGTTTGGAGGACGATCTTCAACAGGAGCGTCGTGTCCTCCAGCAGGAGAGGGCAGCTGCCGGAGACCGCGAGAAGGAACTGGCGGATGCTGCAGATCAAGCGAGCCAGCAAGTCGCATCGTTACGCGAGGAACTCCAGCAAGCTACGACTCGAGCGGAAGCGCTGGATGAGACACTAGCTTCGACGCGCCAACAGGGGAGAGTGCTCGAATCGGAGTTGGGGAATGTGCAGAGAGAGGTGCGCGAGTTACAAATCGAACGTAACCGCAGACGTTACGCGACCCGCACTCTCCTCGCGCTTGGTGTAGCGGTCGTGGGCACCCTGGCAGTGGGAGAGCTTATGAGCGCCATCCAGCTTGAAGCCGCACTCTCTCGTGTTATCGCTGTCGCTAGCGGAGTGGTTCTGTGGATCATCTCGTCGTCCGTTGCAGTCAAAGGCGAATGGGTTTTGGGTGACTGGTGGTTCGCGCGGATGTTCGTTCAGGCCAAAGGGCTACTGGTAAGAGGCCTTGGAGGAATCGTGCTCGGAGTTGCCGCGACCGCGCTATACGAACTCTTGTGGGGTGGCTAGCGCGCCCGTCCCGGCAGCACCTCGTGGAGCTCAGCCACGACCCGAACATCGTCATCCGAAACTTCGCGTAGAACTATGGGCGGTTGATTCAGGGTCAAGGAGTCCGGTAACAAGCGGATCTCGCTATGTCTCCACGAGCCGTCATCTAGTTCTTCCTTGGCGCTCTCCCAGATCTTGACCGTGAAGCTGCCTCCAAGATCCGGATCCGCGATGTCGCGATGTTCAACGAGTAGGACTCGACCCTGACGCGTACCTTCTACCGGGTGACGGAACACACAGTAGGCGCCGTTCGGGATCCGTCGGTTCATCGACTCTCCGAGCACTTGGGCTACGAACAGCCCAGGCCCGGGTCTCGTTCGCCCGCTGGGGCGTACCCAAGCTTCTGCTTCGACCGCTCGGGCGTCGTCTCCGAAGGTCCCCGCGGCGGCTCGGAGCGTCATGAGTGGGATGCAGTTCTCGTAGGGTTTCGCTTCTGCCTCTGGGACGATCTCGAACGGCACAGTTGAAAGCACCGGAGCACCGGAGGCTTCCTCCGCGAACTCGAAGCCGAGCTGAACGGCCTGTTCCAGCACGGTCTGGGTCGCCTTCTCGGACTTGTCCGGCGGATAGCCGTGCTGGCGAAGGATCCGGCGGACCATGCGGCGGAGGTTCGCCCGAGCCGTCTCCTTGACCGTCCAGTCGATCGTGGCGTTGCGCCGGACCGTCTCGGTCAACTCTCGCGCAATCATGCGTAGGTTCTCGTCGCCCAGCACAGCTACGGCGCTGTCGTTGGTCTCCAGCGCGTCGTAGAAGGCGAGCTCCTCGTCGGTGAGGCCCAGGTCCTCTCCGCGGCGCTGTGCCTCGCGCATTTGGCGGGCCAGCTCGATGAGTTCCTCGATGACCTGAGCGGTCGTAATCGCACGGGCCTGGTACTTGCGAAGGGCCGACTCAAGCATCTCGGAGAAGGCGCGCGACTGGACGACGTTGCGCCGGGCCCGCGTCTTGATCTCGTTGTTGAGGAGCTTCTGGAGCAGCTCCACGGCCAGGTTGCGGTGGGGCATCTCGCGTACGTCCGCCAGGAACTCGTCGGACAGGATGCTGATATCGGGTTTCTTGAGCCCGGCTGCTTCGAATACGTCGATGACGCCTTCGGGGGCGATGGCGTCCGACACGATTTGCTTTATGGCGTGGTCGAGGTCTTCCTCGGGGGTGCGTTTGCCGCGCTCGGTCTTAACGAGGGCGGCCTTGACGGTTTGGAAGAACGCCACCTCGTCTCGGACGTCCAGAGCCTCGGGCCTCGGGACAGAGAGCGCGAAGGCCTTCGAGAGCTCGACGACGGCTTTGACGAACCGGTCCTTGCCGTCCGGTTGCTCGAGGACCTGTTCCTGCGCGGCGGGCAGGAGGCGCATCCGATCCGCGGGCGACCCGGTCAGGAAGGCGGAATAGTCGAAGCCGTGGAACAGGTCACGGCATACCTCGAAGCGGGCGAGCATCACTGCGACGGCCTCGTCCTGATTCACAGCTGCCTCGCCCTTGCCTCCGCTCTCGGTGTAAGTGACCAGCGCCTTGCGGAGGTCGTCGGCGAGGCCCAGGTAGTCGACGACGAGGCCGCCGGGCTTGTCTCGGAAGACGCGGTTCACTCGTGCGATGGCCTGCATGAGCGTGTGGCCGCGGAGGGGCTTGTCTACGTACATAGTGTGCAGGCTAGGCACGTCGAAGCCGGTCAGCCACATGTCTCGGACGAGGACGACGTTGAATGGGTCCTGGGGGTCCTTGAACCGCTGCGCGATGCCCTCGCGGCCGCGCTTAGGCCGGATGTGTCGTTGCCAATGCGCGGGGTCGGAGGCGGAGCCGGTCATGACGACCTTGATCTGCCCGTCGTCGTCGGAGTCTGAGTGCCAGGCGGGGCGAAGCTTGACGATCTCGTCGTAGAGGTCCACACAGATGCGCCGGGACATGCAGACGACCATGGCCTTGCCGTCCATCACCTCGAGCCGCTTCTCGAAGTGGTCCACGACGTCCTTGGCGACGAGCTCAAGGCGCTTGTCGCTCCCGACGATCGCTTCAAGCTGCGCCCACTTGCTCTTGAGTCGTTCCTTTCGGGTGACTTCCTCGCCTTCGGTGACATCCTCGAAGTCCTCGTCGATCTTTGGCTTCTCGCTGTCGGACAGATCGAGCTTGGCGAGCCGGCTCTCGTAGTAGATGGGGACGGTGGCGCCGTCCTCGACCGCTCGCCGGACGTCGTAGATGTCGATGTAGTCCCCGAAGACGGCTCGGGTGTCGCGGTCGTCGAGCTCGACAGGCGTGCCCGTGAAACCGACGAAGGTGGCATTGGGCAGGGCTGCTCGGACGTTGCGTGCGAACCCGGCGATGAACCCGTACTGGCTGCGATGGGCCTCGTCGGCGATGACCACGATGTTGCGGCGGTCTGACAGTTCAGGAAAGGTGTCGCCCTTCTCCTCAGGCAGGAACTTCTGAATGGTGGTGAAGATGACCCCGCCCGAAGCTCGCGAGAGCTCCCGCCGCAGGTCCGCCCGGTCCCCGACCTGCTTGGGCGCCTGCCGCAGCAGCTCCTCCGATGAGGCGAAGACACCGAAGAGCTGGTCGTCGAGGTCGTTGCGGTCGGTGATGACGACGATCGTGGGGTTCTCGAGCTCGGGGGCCAGGACGAGCTTGCCGGCGAAGAAGGCCATGGTGAGGCTCTTGCCCGAGCCCTGAGTGTGCCAGACGACGCCTCCCCGGCCGTCGCCCTCACCGTCCGCCGCTCGGAGCGTCGTGGCGAGCGCCTTCCGTGCCGCGTGGAACTGGTGGTAGCCCGCGATCACTTTCCGGACCTCGGCGTCGTCGTGGAACACGATGAAGTGGCGGATGAGGTCGAGGAACCGGGCCTTGTCGAAGACGCCCTTCGTGAGCACCTCGAGCGGGTTCGCAGTGACTAGCGCAAGCTCCGTCCCCTCGATCGTGCGCCAGGGCAGGAACCACTCGCGCGGAGCGGTTAGGGAACCGAGCCGGGCATCTACACCGTCGGAGACAACGACCGCTTCGTTGAAGCTTAGAAGGGAGGGGATCTCCTGCTTGTAGGTCTGGACCTGGCGGTAGGCGTCCCAGATGTCGGTGTCCTCGTCGGCCGGGTTCTTGAGCTCGATGAGCCCCAGCGGGAGACCGTTCACGAACACGACGACGTCGGGGCGACGATGGCTGTGCTCGTGGACGGTGTACTGGTTCACCGCTAGCCACTCGTTGTTGTCGGGGTTGTCGAAGTCGATGAGTCGGACGCGAACCCCCCGTACGCCACCGCCTTCACGAGGTACTTCGATCTGTGGCGGGTCGACGAGCATGCGGTGGAACGAGCGGTTGTTGACGTTGAGCGAAGGGGAGTCGGTCCGAAGGACCTTGCGTAGCGCCTCCTCCCGCGCTTGTGGAGGGGCATCGGCGTTCAAGCGGACGATCGCGTCTTGAAGCCGCTCTTCAAGGACGACCTGCCGGTAGGACCTACGCTCAGCGTTGGGCATCCCCGGAGCGATATGGCCGCCGGACCGGGTCTCGTAGCCGAGATCCCTGAGCCACTCCATGAGGGCGGCTTCGGCCACCGACTCATCGAACCCGGGGGTTGACTCTATCGTCATGTTGACCTACGCAGCTTCGGTCGCGACACGAATTTCGCCGGAGATGAGCTTCGGGAGCAACGTATCGCGCAAAGCCGCGAGCGTCCGCACTTCGCCGATGAGATGTTCACTCCTCTTGAACATGGGACCGACAAGGCCTTCGAACGCCGCCACAAGGTCGGCAGGCGGAACGGCGAACCGCGGGTGCTTAAGGCCGTCAACCGACAACATGTTGACGGTCGTGCCGTGTGTGTATCCGATGACCTCGTTTCGCATTCGGCGCTCGAGGAGAAGGTGGTAGATGAAGAGGCGCGTCAGGGGTGAACTCTCAAGAGCACGAACGCGGTAAAGGTGGTGGCTGAACAACGCGTCGTGGCCGAACGTGCCGGGCACGATCGCCGGGCAACCAATGAGTAGGTGGTTGTGGCCCTGCTCTGTGTTGGCGACGATTAAATCTCCAGGCTTAGCGAGATGACGTCCCTTGTACTCGCCGGCGTACCACTTGATGCCTTCGTACTTGTAGCCGCCGCCCTCAAGAACTGAGTTCAGGTTGTGGAGCGGCAGCCCCTCGCGCTCGCCGACCAAGCTCGCTCCCCGGTAGCTGAGACCTCGCACGACCTCGATGTGGTCACCGAGAGGTTCGGCCTGCCACCCTTCGGGAATCTGGCCGATGTCCGACTCCAGCAGGCCGTCGGGGAAGAGGTCCGTGATGGGGTTGGGGAGCCCGAGGTCGCGCCCTTCGGCCTTTGCGCGGATGGGATCGAAGTCAACGAACCAGGCCTTGAATATCGCCCGAGCAATCTCCGCGAGTGTCACGCTCATCCGTCGGTTCAGGTCAATCTTGTCGTCCAGAGCCCCGACCATGGTTGCGATGGCGAGTTGTTCGTCCTCGGGAATCGGCGGCCAAGTCAGGTCGGAGAGCTGTCTTGCGGATACATTCGGAAAGGTGGATCCGGTTGCTTGGGCCAGTAGCCCTCTGAGTTCGCCTTCAATCACCCCGCGGACAAGCGGCTGGAGGTGTGGCCGAGTCCTGTGACGGATTGCTGCCACCCCCCGGCCGATCGCGTACTCGCGATCTGCCCAGTTCATCCTTCCCGTGGTTGAGCCGCGAACGCAGAACAGGATGTCTCCGGTGCGGGCCAGCTTCCGGGCGTCGGTTGTGAACTGCACGGGAGACGGATGGTGAGGACCGAACTCAGTTGGGCCATTCAACAGGGGCACCCCCTCGCCTCGATCGTTGCAGGTCCCTCCCGGGGGGGACTGACCCATAACAATTTCGGCAACCTCACCGAGCGTTTTAGCCACTGCCAAGCCTTCCTAGATCCTCTGCGATTGTGGCGTCGAGCCTCGCGGCCTCAGCCTGCTGTTCAAAGAGGAGCGCGGTGAGACGTTTCATCTTCTCCTCGAATTGCTCTTCGTCTTCCTCCGCATCCTCGGCCCCCACGTAACGTCCGGGTGTGAGGACATGGCCGTGTTGACGGATCTCCTCCAACGTTGCCGACTTGCAGAAACCGGGGACGTCGTCATAGGCGGCAGCCGTAGCACGCCAAGCGTGGTAGGTCTCCGCGATCCGCGAGATGTCCTCGTCGGTGAGTTCCTTCTGGGTGCGGCTGACCATGGTCCCGAGCCTTCGGGCGTCGATGAACAATACGCTGCCCCGCCGGTTCCGCAGGGCCTTGCCGCCCTTGGTCGGCTTCCCGGTCTTGTCGCGTGCGACGAACCACAGGCATGCAGGAATCTGGGTTCCGTAGAAGAGCTGACCCGGCAGGGCGACCATGCAGTCGACGAGGTCGGCTTCAACGATGTTCTTGCGGATCTCGCCTTCACCGGAGCTGTTCGAGGACATGGAACCATTCGAGAGGACGAGGCCCAGCATGCCATTGGGTGAGAGGTGATGGATCATGTGCTGCATCCAAGCGAAGTTAGCGTTGCCCACCGGGGGGGTGCCGTAGCGCCATCGGACGTCATCCCGTAGTCGGTCGCCTCCCCAGTCGCTCATGTTGAAAGGTGGATTGGCGAGGATGAAGTCCGCCTTCAGGTCGGGGTGCAGGTCAGTGTGGAACGTGTCGGCCGCCCTCTCGCCGAGGTTGGCTTCGATGCCGCGGATGGCTAGGTTCATCTTGGCGAGCCGCCATGTGGTGGGGTTGGATTCCTGGCCAAAGATGGAGATGTCGCCGAGGCGTCCGCCGTGGGCGCGGATGAACTCCTCGGACTGCACGAACATGCCGCTGGATCCACAGCAGGGGTCGTAGACGCGGCCCTTGTATGGCTCAATCATCTCGACGAGGAGACGGACGATGTGACGCGGCGTGTAGAACTCGCCGGCCTTCTTGCCTTCCTTGCCGGCAAACTGGCCGAGGAAGTACTCGTAGACGCGGCCGAGCACGTCCTGGGACTGGTTGTCGCGTCCCCCGAGCCCGATCCCTGAGATGAGGTCGATGAGCTCGCCGAGGCGACGCTTGTCGAGCACGGGTCTCGCGTAGTCCTTCGGCAGCACGCCCTTGAGGGAGGGGTTTTCGCGTTCGATGGCGTCCATTGCGGAGTCGATGAGGGTGCCGATCTCGGGCTGCTTCGCGGCGGCCTGGAGCTTGTCCCATCGCGCGTCAGGGGGAACCCAGAAGACGTGCTCGGCCCGGTACTCGTCGGGGTCCTCGGGGTCTGCACCCTCGGTCTTCTCCAGCTCGAGGAGGTGTTGGTGTCGGGCCTCGAAGGCGTCGGAGATGTACTTGAGGAAGATGAGGCCGAGGACGACGTGTTTGTACTCAGCGGCGTCCATATGGCCGCGCATCTTGTCTGCGGCGGCCCAGAGCGTGGCCTCGAGGTTGAGCGGTTTGAACTTCTTGTTCTTCTTCTTCAGCCATGCTTCGACGGCGTCCTTCTCGAAGACGAGGGTCTCGTACCCGGACAGCGGCGCGGGGAAGTCGCTGCCCTGCTTCTTCCGCCACTGGGTGACCGCCGGTACCGAGACGCCCGCCATAGCCGCGATCTCGTCGATGCCGATGATCTGTGCCGCTCTCGTCGCCACGCGTGCTCCTTAATCGGGTTAAGGCAGCATTGCTTAACCCGGTTAAGCAGTCAAGACCCGAACTGTTGTTTGCACGCGTCCTCGCCTCGCGCTAGCATGGTCGCTATTGGGAGACGTTCACCCTTCGGCCGGGCCCCCAGCCCGGCTTCTTCCTTTCATGAAGACCCTCAACATCGACTCCTACCTGCACGAACAGGCGAAGGCCGACCCTGCCCCCGAACGCCGACGGCGACTCGAGGAGGCCCGCCGAGTGGGACACGACGTTCGCGGTGTCCGCGGCCTGCCTGGAGAACGGGAGAACGCGGTCCGGACGGCCCGGCTCTTGAAGGACAACGGCTGGAGCGTCCGTGACATCGCCGCCTTCTTCGACGGCTCCTACAGCCGGTCGCAGATCGGGCGCTGGGTCCGCGGGAGGTGAGCCGGTGCCGCGGAAGCCGCCGGGTCGCTGCTCGGCCCCCGGGTGTCCGCTGCCAGCCGGGGCCCGAGGCCGGTGCCGGACGCACGCCCTCGAGGCTGACCGCCAGCTGAAGCGACGTCAGCCCTACAGGGACTACGGCGCCGCCTGGCAACGTCGCCGGCGGCAGGTCCTGCGGGAGGAGCCGCTGTGCCGGGTGTGCGGTGCTCCGGCCGTGGACGTGGATCACGTCCGTCCCCTTCGGCTGGGTGGCGGACACGAGCTGTCGAACCTCCAGCCGCTCTGCCGGCGGCACCACGCGCAGAAGACGGCCCGCGGGCTGTAGGCGGCCCGGCCCCGGACCGGCGTACCACCGGTGGACGCCGGGGGCATGGACCGTCCGCCGAGGCCGGACGCGCGCCGGAAATACCTCCGGAAAAGTCGGGAGACCACGATGACTGGACCGAGGGGCGGACGCCCCCGTAAGCCGACGCGGCTGAAGCTTCTGCACGGCGACGAGCCGCGGCACGTCAACCACCGCGAGCCCCAGCCGGCCGTGGCGGACAAGCCCCCGGCGCCGTTCCGTGAGATGAGCGCCGAGGCGAAGAAGGTGTGGCGGTCGCTGGCGCGCGACCTGCACGCCGCCGGGTTGCTCACCCGCGTGGACCGCTGGTCGCTGCGTATCCAGTGCGAACGCCTGGCGCTGATCGAGCGGATCGAGGGCCTCGGCGTCCTGTCCCGGCTGCTGGTCCGGGACCGCGACGGCGACCTGCGCACGAACCCGCTGTGGCGGCAGTGGCGTGACGTCACCCGGGCCTCCGAGCTGTGGTTCCGCGAGTTCGGGATGACCCCGGCGAGCCGCAGCGGCATCGAGGTGCCCGACCAGCGCACCGAGGAAGAGCTCGCCCGGCTGCTCTTCGGCTGACCTGAGGCGGCTTTAGCCGCGTGGAGAGCGTGATGATCCGAGACCGCATCCTTGAGCTCCGCCGTGTGCCGGCGGGTCAGCTCGAGCCCAACCCGCGCAACTGGCGGCGCCATCCGGAAGCTCAGTCAAGGGCCGTCCGGGCCGTGCTGGAGGACGTCGGATACGCCGACGCGCTCCTGGCCCGCGAGGACGACGGCCGGCTCGTCCTGATCGACGGCCATCTCCGGGCCGAGACCACGCCCGACCAGGAGGTGCCCGTGCTTGTGCTTGATGTCACCGAGGCCGAGGCGGACAAGATCCTCGCCACGCTCGATCCGCTGGCCGCGATGGCCGAGCCTGACCCCGAGGCGCTGCGCGAGCTCCTCGAAGAGGTGGAGATACCCAGCGAAGAGTTGGCCCGCGAGCTTGATCGGATGGCCGAGGTCGAGCGGAGCGGCGGACGGACGCCAGCCGACGATCTCCCCGATGAGACACCCGCGGTCACGAAGCCGGGCGACCTGTGGGTGCTCGGCCCCCATCGGCTGCTCTGCGGCGACTCGACCAAGCCGGAGGACGTCGAACGGGTCATGGCCGGGAGGAAAGCAGCCCTGTTCGCTACCGACCCCCCCTTCGGTGTGCGGTACACAGGTGAGCGGCCGTCCCGCTCCAAGAAGGGCGGGGACTCGGGCAAGGACTGGACCGAGAAGGGTTGGCACGACATCCCCGAGGCCGAGTACGGAACGTTCCTGCGCGGATTCACGTCGGCCGCAGCGCCGCATCTCCAGGACGATGCGGCCTGGTACATCTGGCACGCCCACCGCCACGCGGGCCTGATCCAACAGGTGTGGCGCGTGTTGGACGTGCTGGACCACCAGCAGATCGTCTGGGTGAAGCCCGCGCCCATGTTCGCCACCGCGTACTTCAACTGGCGACATGAGCCCTGCCTGTTCGGATGGCGGCGGGGCCACCGTCCGGATTGGGTGGATGCCCATTACGCGGCCAAGGTAACGAGCGTTTGGGAGGTGTCCTACGACGAGGGGCGGCGCAAGCAGCAGGCCGAACATCCCACGCAGAAACCGGTCGAGCTGTTCGCGATCCCGATGCGCATCCACACGCATCCCGGCGATGTCTGCTTCGAGCCGTTCTCCGGATCGGGGTCGCAGCTCGTCGCCGCGGCGCAGGAGGGCCGGGTGTGCTGCGCGATCGAGCTCGAGCCGAGGTTCTGCGACCTGGCTGTGCGCCGGTGGGAGGAGTTCACCGGTGAGGAGGCTGTCCTCGAGGAACCCGCCGGCCGATGACGTGGCTCCACCCGAGATCCGGTTCGATGAAGAACGGGCCCTGTGGGCGGAGCGGTTCTTCGAGCGGCTTCTCCGCCACACGAAGGGCCGATGGGCCGGGCAGCTCTTCCGCCTGGCCGACTGGCAGCGCGACGAGATCATCCGGCCGTTGTTCGGCACCGTCCGACAGGGCGAGGACGGCGAGTGGACACGTCTGTTCCGGATGGCGTGGCTCGAGCTGGCCCGCAAGAACGGCAAGAGCGAGCTCCTCGCCGGGATCGGGCTGTACCTGCTCATCGCCGACGGCGAGGAGGGGGCCGAGATCTACGGCGCGGCCCGGGACCGCGACCAGGCGTCGATCGTGTGGGACGTGGCGCAGCGGATGGTCGAGCTATCCCCGTACCTGCAGGGGCGGCTTCGGATCTTCCGGCAGACGAAGCGGATCGTCGACGAACGGACGTCCAGCTTCTACCGGGTCATCGCGGCGGACGCGGCCGGGAACTTGGGCTGGAACCCACACGGTGTGTTGTTCGACGAGGTGCTCACCCAGCCCAGCCGCGACCTGTGGGATGCGCTGAGGACGGCGATGGGATCCAGGACTCAGCCGCTGATGGTGGCGGCGACGACGGCCGGCAACGACCCGTCGAGCTTCGCCGCCCACGAGCACGAGGAGATGGCCCGGGTTGCCGAGGACCCGGCCCGGGCGCCCCACGTTTTCGTCTACATGCGCAACACGCCGCGGGACGCCGACCCGTGGGACGAGTCGAAGTGGCCGCACGCCAACCCGGCCCTCGGGGACTTCCTCGACATCCGGGCGCTGCGCGAGGAAGCCGTGGAGGCCCACAACGACCCGGCCAAGGAGAACGCGTTCCGGCAGTACCGGCTGAACCAGTGGGTGCAGCAGACGACGCGCTGGATCCCGCTGCACCTGTGGGAGGCGTGCGCGGACGGCGAGCTGTTCCCGCGTCCGGACTGGCCGGACCGCGAGCTGGCCGGGCAGGCCGCCTTCGGAGGCCTCGACCTGTCCTCCAAGGAGGACCTGACGGCGCTGTGCTGGTTCTTCCCGGACGTGCGGAACACGGCTGTGTGGCGGTTCTTCCTCCCAGAGGAGCGGCTGGGTGACCTCGACCGGCTCACCGGGGGCCAGGCCGCGGTCTGGGCCCGGGAGGGCTGGCTGACGCTGACGGAGGGCAACGTCATCGACTACGAGGCGATCTACGCCCAGGTCGAGGAGGACGCCCGCCGCTACAAGGTGACGGGGATCTCGGCCGACCCGTGGCTGCTCGAGCCGGTGCGGCAGGAGATCGGGAAGCGGACCGGGATCGAGATCTCGCAGGTCCGGCAGACGTACGCGGGGATGTCCGAGCCGCTGAAACAGCTCATGGTCCTGGTCCGCAGCGGCGCCCTTCGCCATGGCGCCAATCCGGTGGCTCGCTTCTGCGCTGACTCGGTCGAAGTCCGGCAGGACGACGCCGAGAACATCAAGCCGGTCAAGCCGGACCGCGGCGCGTCCGGACGCCGCATCGACGGCATCGTTGCCCTGGCCATGGCCATCGACGCAGGGATCTTGCGGCGCCCGCGACGGAGGAGAGGAGCGGCGTTCTTCTGATGACCGAGATCTACGAGCCCGGGCACCCGCTGTGGTGGGTCCGCCGCCTCGAGGAGCGCCTCGCTTCCCGGCGCGGCCACCTCGAGAGGTACGCCCACTACTACGCCGGCGACCACGACCTGCAGTTCGCGACCGAGAAGTTCAGGGAGGCCTTCGGCGGGCTGTTCCGTCACTTCGCCGACAACTGGTGCGACCTGGTCGTGGATGCGGTGGAGGAGCGGCTCAACGTGGACGGTTTCCGCCTCGGTGACGACCCGGCCGGGGACAAGGGCGCGTGGGAGATCTGGCAGCGCAACCAGCTCGACGCCGACAGCCAGATCGCGCACACCGAGGCGCTTGTCCACGGCATCTCCTACGCGCTCGTGTGGTGGGGCGAGGACCGTCGGCCCGCCGTGAACGTGGAAAGTCCGTTCCAGACCGTGGTTGCCTTCGAGACCGGCAGTCGCCGGCGCCGGGCGGCCGCGCTGAAGAAGTGGCGGGACGACCAGGGCTACGAACTGGTCACCCTGTACCTGCCACAGGAGATCTACAAGTGGCGTGGCCGCCACCGCGTCTCCGACGGGCCGCAGGTCGGGAGCGTCGATCCGATGCGGCTGGTCGAGCGCGAGGTGGCGGACGAGCCGTGGCCGCTGCCCAACCCGCTCGGCGTCGTGCCGGTGGTCCCGCTGGTGAACAAGCCGACGCTGGGGGCCGAGGCCGGGCAGAGCGAGATCCACAAGGTCATCCCGATCCAGAACGCGGTGAACAAGCTGACCGCCGACCTCCTGGTGGCTTCGGAGTACGCGGCCTTCCGGCAGCGATGGGCGACCGGTCTGGAGATCCCGCGGGACCCGGAGACGAACCAGCAGATCGAGCCGTTCCGATCCGCGGTCTCCCGACTGTGGATCTCCGAGGACCCGGAGACCAGCTTCGGAGAGTTCGGGGAGACGAACCTCGAGAACTACGTGAAAGCCATCGAGATGCTCGTCCAGCACATCGCATCGCAGACACGCACGCCGCCGCACTACTTCTTCCTGCGCGGCCAGTTCCCGTCCGGGGAGAGCATCAAGGCGGCCGAGACCGGACTGGTCACCAAGGCGCGCCGCAAGATGCGCCACTTCGGTGAGGGCTGGGAAGAGGTCATGCGCCTGGCGCTTCGGGTGGCCGGCGACGAGCGCGGCGCGCAGGCGTGGGGGATGGAGACGATCTGGGCCGACCCCGAGTCCCGGACGGAGAGCCAGCACGTCGACGCCATCCTGAAGAAGCTCCAGCTCGGCGTCCCGCAGCAGCAGCTCTGGGAGGACGCCGGCTACACGCCCCAGCAGATCGAGCGCTTCCACGCCATGCGACGACGCGAGGCCCTGGAGGCATCGACGGCCGGCGGGGACCTGCGTCGCCTGTTCGACGCGGATTCCGAGCCTGCGCCCGTCTCTCCGGAGAGGCTTCGGTAGTGAACCGCAGTCGTCCTGGAGATACCCTGGCACGAGGACGTCCAGATCTGCGGAGGGCATATGCGCCGGGAGAGAAGGCTGTCGCGATGCCCATTGATGTATGTGACGTTTGTGCTCATAGCGTTTGTGTGGGCGGGCTGCGGCTCAGGCGAACCAGTGACGACGACGGGGTCAGAGATATCCACGGAGCTGAGGAAGCGACTTGGAGATACTCAGGGCGCTCCTGTCCGAGACGCATACTGCCCCAATGAGCGCCTAGTCGAGGGTGACACCGTCACGTGCCGAATCGTCTTCGGCGACGGGTCGTATCGAGACTTCGACGTGACGGTTGGTGAGCGGGATGGAGACGTCCACTTGGAGATTGACGTTGCACGCTGATGAGACTCCGCCGTCCGACGTAATGAGTGAGCAGCCCCGCCCGCCAGCCGTGCCGCGATGGGTTTCGCTGGTTCTCCTTGGGCTCCTGCCTTTGGCTTTGGCCTCGTGCGGTGGCTCTGATGTTGGTCGAGAGGTAGAAGAAGATAGCTCCACACGCGGCGACCTGGCCGCCCAAGACATGGAGGAAGCCGATCGAGCCTGCCGCGCTGTAAATCTCTATCTTGGAGAACTGCATCCTACGCGGCAGGCAATGGCCGAGCGCATCCTCTCGAGGAATCCTTCGTCGACCGCTCCGGGCCCTATTTCTCGCGAACTCTGGGGAAAGCTTGAAGACGTCGCTGCCCAAGAAGATCTCGACTCCGGTGGCAATGCTGGAACACTCTTGGTGGAGGCCTTCGAGCAGTGCATGTCCCTTGGCCTGTGGGCGGGGGGGCAGCCCACGGCGGAATCGCCCTCGGTGCCGCCGAGGACGGGCAACGATTACCTCACGCCGAGCGTCTTCAGCAGTTTCCTCGATCTGATTGCAGAGGAAGCGTCCCGACAGGTTGGCGACACTGTCACTCGCGATGGACTCACTTGCCATCCCCCAGAAGAAGGCGCTCGGGAAGGAGAACCCTTCTATTGCCAGTTCGCAGGGAGGAAGGGGAGTGGCGAACTCGAGGCAGTCATTCAAGACGCAGATGGAGGCCGGGTTTCCGTGAAGATTCTTCTCTACGAGAGTGTCTGAGGACTCCGTCGCTCAACTCGATGTAGCGAAGCGCGCGTTTCTGTCGCTGACGAACCGGGAATCGACCATCGAGCGAGCTGGCCGCGCAGCAATCGGAGCGGCTACTCAGCGCAACTACCTCTACCGACCGGGTCTCTCCCCCCACGAGAGGCAGGTTGTCCGCCGAGGGTGGGTAGCTGAACTCTTTGAGATGGGGAAGAGGTACCGCACCCCCCTCTCGCGTGCAGACTACGAGAGTGACGTGCTCTCGCTACAGGCGAGGATGAACGAATGGCATGCTCCAAGTTTCCGAGCTGACCCGCATCCTCGGTACGCCTATGCCCCTGGATTCCGGCTATCTCACTCTCAGAAGAGCATCGGCTTATACCTCAAACATCTTTGGTGCCTCGATCTTATCCCTGAGCCCCCGGCTTGCCCCGTAGACCGCATCGTTCTACTGGCCGCCGGTGTTAGGCCGGCCGACGCGCGGTGGGCCTACATGAATGACGTCGAGGACTTCCGCAAGAAGGTCGCAATCCTCGAGGGTTGCGCGGAAGTCGCACGCGTCACGCTGCCAGTGTGGGAGTTGACACAAGGGTGGCGCGTCGGACGTGGAGCGCCGTAGGGGGCGACCGCTCCTACTCACTGCTCCAGCGCCGCACACGAGGTCGCGCCTTGCCGCTGCCGTCGGCTTTGCGCGTTCGGGTTCACCTCAGGAGGATTCGCGATGGCGGCACGCCGCGAGAGCATGGCCCTCACCGACGCGTACCGGCGCGCCCTGGTCCGGGTGAGAGGCAGCGCGACGCGGATCCTGCTCGACCTGTTCGACGCTCGCGTGCGGGTCGACGACATCGACCGAACGGTCCGGCGCTGGACCCCCGCGGCCGCCGAGACCGTGGTGGCTGGCCAGAGAGAAGCCGTCCGGCTGACTTCCGCCTACCTGACCGCGTACATGGCAAGCGAGACCGGGGAGCCACAACCTCCGCAGGACCTGGACCTGGAGGCCTTCGAGGGTACGGCCGGCGGGCTCGAGCTCGCGGCTGTCCTCAGGCTCACCGGGGCGGCCATGAAGCACGCGTCTGCGGCCGGGCTCCCGCCGGCTGCGGTCCGGCTGGCCGGGGAGGCCCGGGCCGTGCGGACCGTGCGCGCTGAGGTGATGGGCGCGGCCCGCCGGGCGCTCGCCGATGCGATGCACGCGGATCCGCGGATCGTCGGCTGGACCCGTGTCACGTGGGGGACCTGCGGCGCTTGCCTCGGCCTGTCCGGGACGAGTTTCGCGAGCAACGTCCGGATGGATACCCACCCGAACTGCCGGTGCGTGGCCGAGCCCCGCGTCGCCGGCGTACGTGAGCGGTGGCGGCGTCCGACCGGTGAGGAGATCTTTGCCCGGATGTCCCGAGCCGAGCAGGACGCCCTGTTCGCCGGGCGCGGGGGAGCCGACAAGGCCGATCTCGTCCGGTCGGGCGCCGTCCCGCTCCACCGGCTCGTCCGCCGCTACGAGCACCCCGAGTGGGGGTCGGTGCTGTCCGAGGCGCCGCTGGCGGAGCTGCAGAAGACGTCCTGAAGGAGGCGAGATGCCGGAGAACGAGGGTCAGGAACCCCAGAACCAGCCCGACGGCGGGCAGGCCGGACAGGATGCCGGCCGCACCGGGACCGACGGCACGCCGTGGGACCCGGACCGCGCGAGAGCGCTCATCGAGAAGCTTCGCCCCTTCGAGAAGAAGGCCACCGAGCTCGAGCGTCGCAACGCCGAGCTCGAGGCGAAGCTCGCCGAACACGAGAACGCCAGGCTCTCCGACCAGGAGCGCATGTCGAAGCGGTTGAAGGAGCTGGAGACCGAACGGGAGACGTGGGAGCGCGAACGCCGGGAGATCCGGGTCGCCCAGGCCCTCACGTCCGCGGCCGCCGCAGCGGGGGCCCTCTACCCAGAGGATGTCGCCCGTCTCGCGGACCCGTCCACGCTCGAGTTCTCCGACGACGGACGGCCGTCCAACGCCGAAGCCGTGGTGGAGAAGTTCCGTGAGCGACGCCCTGAGCTGTTCCGGCCCCGCGGGCCAGGTTCAGCAGACGGCGGTCCTCGCGGGACACCCGCTCCGGCCAGCGACATGAACGCGCTCATCCGGAGAGCCGCCGGAAGGAGCTGATGAGAGATGCCCTACGACAACGTGATCAGCCGCACCGACGTCGCGGCGCTCATCCCCGAGGAGGTGTCCAACGCCATCCTCACGTCGCTGCGGGACCAGTCGGCGGCGCTCACTCTGTTCCGGCGCATCACCGTGCCCCGGAACCAGAGCCGGCTGCCCGTCCTGTCTGCCCTGCCCACGGCCTACTTCGTCAACGGCGACACCGGCCTGAAGCAGACGACCGAGATGGCGTGGGCGAACAAGTACATCAACGTCGAGGAGCTGGCGGCCATCGTGCCGATCCCCGAGACGGTGCTGGACGACGCGTCCTTCGACGTCTGGGGTGAGGTGCGGCCGTCACTCGAGTCGGCGATCGGACGCACCTTCGACGCCGCCGTCTTCTTCGGTGTGAACAAGCCGGCGAGCTGGCCGGACGACATCCTCACCGGCACGACCGCCACCGGGAACGTGTACGCCCGCGGAACGAACGCGGAGAACAAGGGTGGCATCGCCGAGGACCTGAACCAGCTCATGGCCTTGGTCGAGGAGGATGGGTTCGACGTCAACGGGTTCGTCACGGCGCGCACGTTCCGGGCCCGGCTGCGGGGCGCCCGCGCCACCGACGGACAGAAGCTGCTAGACGTCTCGACCAACGAGCTCGAGGGCGTACCGGTCCGGTACGCGATGCCGGGCCTGTGGCCGCAGGGACCGGGCGAGGTGGAGATGTTCGCCGGCGACTTCGCGCAGGGCGTGGTCGGGGTCCGTCAGGACTTCACCTACAAGGTCCTCGATCAGGCCGTGATCCAGGACAACACCGGCGCCATCGTCTACAACCTCGCCCAGCAGGACATGGTGGCGCTGCGGGTCACGTTCCGAGTGGGGTTCCAGGTGGCCAACACGATCACGTGGGAGAAGCAGGCGGAGGGTGACCGCTACCCGTTCGCGGTCCTGACCGCACCGACCGCATAAAGGAGGACGTGATGCCTGACAAGAAGATGAAGCAGGGGTCCACGTCGCCGGACGAGGCCAAGGCGGCCGAGGACGAGAAGGGTTACCTGGGTCAGACCCCCGACCCGACACCGAACGAGCACTACACGGTGCCCGGCGTTCTGGCCGGAAAGCCAACGCCGGAGACCGACGACGATCTCGCGGCGAAGGCCAAGGTGAACCTCAGGAGTTGAGGTTTCGGGCTTGCTCTGCGGCATGGAAGGCCTCGGCCATGCGGGCCCAGTCGTCGTCCACTCGGTTCACGCCGCCTGCGTTGCGATTGTTCGTGCCGATCGGGCCTGTGTGCGCTTGGCACCAGATCTCCGCGGTGCCGAATCGGAACGGCCTGGCGATCGCCTCATCGACAGATGGTGAGGGCGGGTTGCCAGCCGCGATCGCGACAGCATTGAAGGCGCTCTTTCCCAGACATACGGCAAGGACGGGACGGACGATCTCGATCTGAGGGATGGCGAATTCGCGGGCAGCACGGACGAGGTCTCGCGTGGGGATGGCGGCGCTCATCCCTCCCAGCTTCACGAATGGAAAGACGTTCGTCGCGAAGACGTTGGAGAGGTCCATGTCGAAGTGCCGCCGTAGCAGCGCCTTGAGTTGCTGGTTCGTCCGACGGTGTGGGTCGTGACCGAACTCGATCCGCTCCGGCAGGACCGGCCCCTGCAGCACGTCTTCGGACGCCCAGTCCTGAAGCAGGATCATCAGCGGCGAATCAACGTTGCCCGCCGACTTGGTGTAGGGCGAAACGAAGTCGCACTCGTAGATCCCGTCGTGGTAGTCGCCGATGCTCCCGTAGCCCGGCCATCTGGTGGCCTTCCGTCGGGCGGCGAGTTCGAGGAGCCGCGCGCTCTTGTCCATGTCGGCCAAGGCTACCCAGGCATCAGGTGCCACATTGACCGCATAGGAGAGCTATGGCCCTCGCCGGAGCTGAGGAACTCGTTCATCTGGTCGGCACGGAGGTTGATCAGCTCCGCGCCGAGCGCTGTCTCGAGCTGGTCTCGGCTGCCATCAAGGGTGAGGCGGGCAACGAGGTCGAGCGGCGCGACGGCCATGAGGTTCGGCTGCGCGGGACGTGGCGGACGGAGCTGTGGCTTCCCAACCCGCCGGTGCTCTCCGTCGATGTGGTCGAGGTGGACGGGCAAACGTTGCCGGAGGGCGGCTGGGAGTGGCGCCGGTCAGGCTTGCTGCTCCGGTCGGCGCCGCCGCTGTCCAACGCCCGGCCGGTGTGGGGGTGGGGCGGACCGCGAACCGAGATCCGGATCGTGTACAGCCACGGCTTCGATCCGGTGCCGGGTGACCTCCAGGCCGTCTGCCTCCAGGCGGCGGCACGGCTGTACGCCAACCCGGGCGGAGTACAGGCCGAGTCGATCGGGTCATACAGCGTCACGTATCCCCACAGCGGGGGTGAACTGCTCACAGCGGAAGAGCGGCGGGTCTGCCGGCGCTACAGGCAGACGGCATGACGTTCCGCGGCCTGCTTCGAGGCCAGAGCGTGGAGGTCGTTCATCGCTCGTTCGCGACGGACGACTACGGGCAGCGCATCGAGTCCGCCACGCAAGAGGTCACGTATCCGGCCTACCTGGAGCAGACCTCGGAGCAGGAGGTCACCGGGGGCGCCGAGGCGGCCATCAGCGACTGGCTGATCGTGCTGCCGCCCGAGGCAACCGGCATCCGGCCGCTCGACCGGATCCAGAGCGAGGGCCGGGTATTCGAGGTGGTCGGTTCTCCGCGGCTGGTCCGTCGGCCGGCGACCGGCGAGCTGCACCACGTTGAGGCACGACTGAGGTTCATCGAATGGCAGACCGGATCACCGTAACCGTGCATGGTGCCGACGAGCTGGGCCGGAAGCTGCGCCGGCTCGACCGGGAGCTAGCCGGGAAGGCCACCCTGCTCGCCCTGGCGGCCGCGGGCGAGGTGGTGCGAGGCACGGCCGCCACGAAGGCCCCCGGCGGCCCTGGGGGCGAACTGGGGCGGTCCATCCGCGTGGAGCCGCGCTGATGCCCCGCCGGATTACCGTCCACGTGGGCAGTGACCTCTTCTGGGCCCCCGTCCACGAGCGAGGCGCGGTCATCTCGGCGAAGCGAGCCCGGATGCTGCGCTTCCAGGCCGGCGGACGGACGGTGTTCGCGCGCCGGGTCCACATCCCGGCCCGGCCGTTCCTGCGGCCAGCGTTGGACGCAGGCAAGGGCCCGGCCGTGGCCGCCTTCGGGACGACGCTTCGAGTCCAGATCGAGCGGATCGCTCGTGGAGGCTGAACGGGCACTGCGTGATCTGCTGCTCGCCACCCAGGATGTGGCCGAGCTCGTGGGCGACGGTATCCACCCCGTCCACCTGCCGCAGGGCTTCCGGCTCCCGGCCGTCAGCTACCAGCGGATCTCCGGTCCCCGGATCAGGGCACACGAGGGTCCGTCGGGGCTGGCGAGGCCGCGGATCCAGGTCGATTGTTGGGCCGAGACGTACGCGGCGGCCAAGGAGCTGGCTCGCCGGGTCCGCCAGTCCGTGGACGGGTGGCGCGGCGAGTCCGCCGGGATCCGGATCAACGACGTCTCGGTGGTGACGGAGATGGACGGCTACGAGCCGGACACCGGCATCTGGCGCGTCCAGCTCGACCTGATCGTCTGGCATGAGGAGGCAACTTCGTGAACTACACAGAGCGCGACTACCGAGGGCGCACGCAGTACGACTGCCGGCGCTGCCCGTTCACAACGTCGCGGCGGGACGGTATCGAGCGCCACGCCCGGGAGCGCCATCCGGGCCCCGCATTCGAACCGGCGGCCGAGCCCGACGGCGAAACCAAGCGCAAGACGCGGAAGGAGGGATAGCAGATGGCGATCGGCGCACAGGGAACGCAGCTCCAGCGGGAAGACCCGGCGACCCCGGGAACGTACACGACGGTGGCCGAGGTGAGGAACATCGGGGGGCCAGGACTGTCCGTGGACACGTCCGACGTCACCTCGCACGACTCGGGTCCGTGGCGCGAGTTCATCTCGACGCTCATCGACCCCGGCGAGGTGTCGCTCGATCTGAACTTCC
The DNA here is from genome assembly GCA_035540895.1 of Actinomycetota bacterium. NCBI lineage: Bacteria > Bacillati > Actinomycetota > Actinomycetota bacterium. The sequence continues at coordinate 43,453 of DATLFR010000242.1, forward strand.
TGCCCGACGACCCCACGCAGACGGCCCTGCTCGACGATCTGCAGGCGCGGCGCGTGGGGACGTGGCGCCTGCTGTTCCCGAACGGGGCGACATGGGGGTTCCCGGCACTCGTGACCGGCTTCGAGCCGTCATCGCCCCACGACGGCGAACTGTCGGCCAGCGCCACGCTGAAGGTGACAGGACAGCCCGACTTCGCCGCCGCCTAAGGAGACGCGCATGTATCTCGACAAGGAGCAGATCCGACAGGCTCAGGACATCCCCTCAGAGGACTCGGACGTCCCCGAGTGGGGCGGCCGGGTCCGCGTGTGCGGCCTGACCGGCAAGCAGCGCGACGATTACGAGGCTTCCATCGTGAGGTTCCGCGGCGACCGGCGCGTCCTCGACCTGCGAAACGTCCGTGCTCGGCTCGTTGTCCTGTGCGTCGTTGACGCCGACGGGCGCCGGGTCTTCGCCGACACCGACGTGTCCTGGCTGACCGAGACGTTCTAAGGAAGCGGCCGGGTGCCTGGCCGATAACGAACAGTTGAGCGCGCCTACCGGTGTTGTCGAGGGCAAGCGCTACCAGGTCCTTGAATGTCTGCCGCTTTCGCATCGCGTTGCTCCCGGTATCCCATCGCGACAGTTTGAACTCCGCCACCCGTAGATTCGTTTCTAGGTCGAAGGGTCTCGTGGGGTCATTGCCGGCGGCCAGAGACGGACGTCCGCGAATCACTTCCCCGGGCTCAAGGAGACTAGGCAGGGCCAGTACGATCGCTGCCGCATGGATGAGGTCGTTGATTCGTCCGAAGCTGTTGCGGAAGCTCACAGCTGCGTCGAACAACTCCTGCGTGACCCTGGCTCGTGTGGCGATTCCCCTCGTTGCTTCGGCTTCCGTGCCTTCCAAGAGGTGCTCGAGGGATGCAATCGTGCTCGTCAGGTCGCCACTCTTCTGGTGTAGGAACCCTAAGAGGATCTCTGCCGCCCTCTCGAGGGGCAGTTCCTGCGTGTGGGCAGGACCGTTCAACTGGAGACACTTCCGTTCGAAGTCATGAGGGCGCTGTCCTTCGCCCCCTAGCACCAGAGGGTTTCCACCGGTAGCGCGTTACTTCAAGCTCTGAGGGATCGGGCGCCCAGGAACGCCATGCTCGTACGCGCCCCCCACTCGCTGCGGGCGCAGGGTCGTTCCGATTCAGGTTGATGCCCGTGACGACTATGAGGATCGTTCGGCCCGGATTCCGAAGAGCATGACGAACCTCAGCAGCCGTTAGCTCCACTGTTGGCTCCGGCCCGATTGTGCCCTTCACCTCGACGAAGTACGGGGCGGAGTTCCTTGTCTTGCGACCCTCAAGGTCCCACGACTTCTTGCGAGAGACATGCTCTACGAGCGGCCATCCATTCTTCAGGCACCAGGCCTTAGCGGCCTGCATCGCTCGATCCTCTACCGCCAGTCGCTCAGCTAGGGAGAGGCGTCCCTGTCCTCCACGCCTCTGTCTCGGCGGAGCAGCTGGCTTCCCTGTCAGCCCCCACCGAGAGAGCACGCTGGAGTCCTCGACGAGAAGCCAGCCATTCGGCCTGAAACGCATGCCGGCGGGTCTTGGCAGGTCAATCTTACGTACGGGCCGATACCGGAAGGCAAGGACGTACCCACTGTCCGGACCACGAACCGTGTAGTAGTGACGCCGGACGCGCTGGGCATCTAGACCGAGACCTGCGGCTATCAGGCGACTGGCCTCTGCCTTTGAGTTGTAGGGCTCCTTTACGACGTGCAGTGCCTCGACCTCCCAGCTCATCCTTCCGCCGCCGGGCCATGAGTCGACCAAGACAACCCGCGAGCCTTGGGTTAGAAGGGCGTACGGATGCTGGCGAACCTTCCACAGATTCCAGTGCGAACCGTTTGCATCGCTGCGTGAGGGGAAACCAGGATCCTCGTCGTTCGACCAGTTCAGGAAGAGCATCGTCAGCAGTCGAGCCTTTGGAGAGCAGCGTCATACGCGGCCGCCCGGTCATCGGATAGTTCGCCGTTGATCTGGACAAGCAGGTTGCCTTTGACGAAGGTGTGCGAGTAGAACATGGCGCTCTCGCGTCCCAAGCTGTCGTAGTACTCCTTCGTCTTGTCGCGATCCTCGGGAGTTTCGAACGAGAGGACTCGGCCGCCGCTGTCTTCCCCAAGGGATGGGATCAAGAACCTCGTTCCTTCATTCGCGACGAGCGGAGCAGCTCCGTAGTCGTCACGCGTCATCGGGCGGGGGCCCTCGACTTCCAGGCCTGCGTCTGCGAAGGCCTCGATGGCCGCGTTGCTTTGACACTTGGTGAATGGCGCTGGGGTTGGAGTGGGGGTGGGTGTAGTTCCCTGGCGTCCACGCTCCGTAGGCTCGCTTCCGTCCGCGCAACTGGCGCCGATCAAGATTGCGAGTGCCAGAACTAGAGCGGCGCGGGCTCCCATGCGTTTCCTCCAGTCAACTGACATCGGCTCTCCAACCTACCCGCTAGAAGAACCACGATGACCCTTCCGGGGGATGGTCGGTATGAGCGAAATCAAAGACTATGGAGGTGAGCTTACGATGGCTGGTCGATTGGGACTCCAGCGTGGTCGAGCCCGGCCCGTCGTGCAGCGTCGGCGAGGTCGCGGTCCCACGTGACCATCACGGTGTCCTCGAGGCCAAGCGTAAGCACCGATGCGAGGTGGACCGCGTCGTATCCCCGGAGGCCGCGCAACTCGGCGAGGTCGCCGGCGCTCCGCGTGACATCCTCACTGACTTCGATCAGTTCCATCTCCGCGAACCGCTCTTCCAGGGCCGACTTCGCGTCATCGAGTTGGCGTCGTGAGATGCGCCCGCTTCTTCGGGCGGCGGCGAGAGCGGCTCGCGCCTCGGGGTAGGAGAGCCGGCTGGTGACGAGGAGGTCGGCACCGTTCCAGATGTCGGAGGCTTCGGTGGATCCTTCCTCCGCTACGACGAGCTTGATGATCGCCGACGTCTCGAAGTAGACGTTCACCGCCGCTGTTCACGAACCAGGTCCGAAACGGTGCCCTTGGCTCGGATCCGGCGATGAGCGGAATCAGGTCTGCGCGGTCGCTTGGCCGGTGTGATGATTCCTGCGGCGACGAGGCGGTCGTAGGGGACCGGTGCCGAGGCGCCGATGAGGCGCGCGACTGGGCGGCCTCGCTCCGTGATGGTGACTTCTTCGCCGCGGCCGACTGCGTCGATCCAGCGGCGGAGGTGGTCTCGGAGTTCTCGGATGCCTACTTCCAAAACGGTACACCTCCTTTCCTGCCCACGGTACACCTTTGCCGACATTCTTGCCGACATTTGCCCCCGGACGTTTTCCCTGGTCATCGGCTGAAACCGGACTTGACCTGCGGAAACGGCGATTGCGCCTGATACCGCTTGTAACGCCCTGACCGGCCCCCGCCTCGTTCGCAACGCAGAGGTCGACGGTTCGAATCCGTTCGCCTCCACGGGAGTACACGCGTCAGGCGAGAGGCTCTGGCACCTCGACGTCCTGGACCCCACGTCGAAGAACTGATAGTTCGCGAAGGGACGGAGTACGCGGATCTGGCAGTCGCGGAACCGGCAATGGACGAAGCCGATCCCGCGCGCAGGGCATGCAATCTCCACGTCAAACCCATCGAACTCACACCGGCTGACGAAGGTCCAGGCGGAGATGCGCATCGGAGTGACGTGGCGGTCCCGCTTGAGCCATATGACTCATGTTCCTGGACCTCATGCAGCATACGTTCGCATCGACCGGGGCAGATGGAGGATCCCACGCCCAGGTTGTGGACATCGGGCTGGATGCAGACGGAAGCGACGCTGGAGGGGACAGATCATGAGGGGGCAGCGGATCCGACCTCTGTCGATATGGCTGACGGTCCTCGTCGCCGCGACCACCACGCCGCTCGCCCACGCCGAGCGCGTGGAGGACCGCGCCGGGTGCGTCGCCGCCACCGTGGACCCGTCGGGATCAGAGACGTGCACATTCACGGCCTCCGGGGCCGTTGTCTACGCCGCCGGCTACACGGGTTCGTGGGAGATCTCGCTGTTCAGCGGACCCGACGGGTGGCGGCGATTCGGCGGGGGATCCCCCGGCGAGTCACCTCGTCCAGCGGGGGTCATCCCAGCCGTGCGGGGGGAGCCTGTCCGCATCAGGATCTGGGCCGGCTCGGGCATGGTGCTGGCGGCGAACCAGATGGCCGCGGCGGACCGGCTCCCGCCGGTGGCTCTGCCACCGACGCCGCCGCTGCCTCCTCTGCCGGAGGCGCCGCCCGTACCGGAC
>DATLFR010000243.1 GCA_035540895.1 Actinomycetota bacterium
GCCTCAGCCGCGGGAGCCGTCTGCGCGTGGAGACGCCCGGGGGCGGGGGATGGGGCGTCCCCGGATAGGATGACGTCATGCAGCCACTCGTCGACATGTTCGGGCGCACGGTCGGCGACGTACGGATCTCCGTGACCGACCGGTGCAATTTCCGCTGCACCTACTGCATGCCCGAGGACTACTCCGAGTGGCTCCCGAAGCCGGACATCCTCACGTTCGAGGAGATCGCCCGACTCGTGGGGGTGCTGCACGGCTTCGGCATCCACACCGTCCGGCTCACGGGAGGCGAGCCTCTGATGCGGCGCGAGCTGCACCGGCTCGTCGGGATGCTTCGTGGGATCGACCCAGACCTGGACCTCTCCCTGACCACGAACGGGTTCTTCCTGCGTGACCAGGCCGACGCCCTGGCCGCGGCTGGGTTGAGGCGGGTGAACGTCTCGCTCGACTCCCTGCGGCGCGACCGGTTCGCCGAGATGACGCGGCGCGACGCCCTGCCCGAGGTCCTCGAAGGCATCGAGGCGGCGGGGAAGGCGGGGCTCGACCCGATCAAGGTGAACGTCGTGGCGATCCGCGGCTGCAACGACGACGAGGTGGTCGACCTGGTCGACTGGGGCCGCGCAGGGGGGTACCAGGTGAGGTTCATCGAGTTCATGCCGCTCGACGGCGATCACGCCTGGCGCAAGGATGCGGTCTTCTCCAAGCGAGAGATCCTGGACGTGATCGGCGCCCGCCACCCGTTCCGCGCGGTTGGTGTCGACGAGCGGGAGCCGGCGCAGCGATACGCGTTCGAGGACGGACGCGGCGAGTTCGGCGTGATCGGATCCGTGACCGAGCCGTTCTGCTCCACGTGCGATCGGATACGCATCACCGCGGACGGGCAGCTGCGCACGTGTCTGTTCGCGCTTGACCCGTTCGACCTCCGCGGGCTGCTGCGTTCCGGCGCGAGCGACGATGAGCTCGCCGACTTCTTCCGTGCCGCGGTCTGGACGAAGGGCCCCGGGCACCAGATCGGCTCCCGGGGGTTCGTCCAGCCGGATCGTCCCATGGTCGCCATCGGAGGCTGACGTGCCGCACGCCGTCGCGACCGACGGAGCCCGCATCTACTACGAGGTGCACGGCGACGGGGAGCCGATCGTCCTCATCATGGGGCTCGGCTCCAACATCTACGGGTGGGCGCGTACGATCCCCTGGCTGGTCGACCAGGGACGATGGCAGGTCGTCGCGCTCGACAACCGCGGTGTCGGCCGGTCGGACGTCCCCGAGGGCGGATACACGATCGAGCAGATGGCCGACGACGTGGCGGCCGTCCTCGACGCGGCCGGCGTCGACAGCGCCCACGTCGTCGGTGCCTCGCTGGGCGGGATGGTGGCACAGAGGTTCGCGGTGCGCCATCGCGAGCGGGTCCGTTCGCTCGTGCTCCTCTGCACGAGCCCCGGCGGTCCGAACGCGGAGCGCGCCTCGGAGGAGGTCCTGTCCTCCCTGGTTTCCCGGGCCGACGACCCCGCCAACGCCTACCGGGCGAACGCCTGGTTCCTCTACTCCGAACGCACTCGCACGGAGCACCCGGACCGGATAGAGGAGGACATCGGGAACCGGCTCAAGATCCCGACCACCCCTCAGGGCTACCTGGGCCAGTTCATGGCGGCCGTGTCCCACGACGTCTGGGACGAGCTCCCCACCATCTCCGCGCCGACGCTCGTCGTCCACGGGTGCCACGACCTGCTGATACCGCCGGGGAACGGGAGACGGATCGCCGACCGCATCCCGGGTGCGACTTACGTGGAGGTGCAGGCGGGCCACATGATGCAGGCCGACGCGCTGGACGAGGTCCGGGAGGCGGTCGGGAGGTTCCTCGACCTCCAGCTCGCCCGGTAGGGGCAACCTTCCGGGGGGTGCGGCGCGTCCAATGTCCGACATGGTGTCGGAGGCGGAGCAAGCGCCCTCGTTGGGTTCGCAGGATCGCGATGCGGCCCTCGTGCGGCTCTTCAACGAGGAGTACGGAAGGGTGGTGCGCGTGGCTTTCCTCATCGTCCAGGACAGGCACGCCGCCGAGGAGCTGGCCCAGGAGGCCTTCGTCAGGGTGTGGCGGCGGTGGGGAGCCGTACGTGATCCAGAGGCAGCGGCGGCCTTCCTGCGGCGCACGGTGGTGAACCTCGCCCGCTCGAAGATCCGGCGCCTGGTCCTGGAGCGGCGGGTGGCGTCGGAGCAGCGGCGTTCCGGCGTGAGCGAACCCGATGCCGCTCCAAGACTGGACGCGTTGAGGGCACTGCGCGCGCTCCCGGTCCGTCAGAGGGCGTGCGTCGTGCTCCGCTACTACGAGGACATGACGGAGGCGGAGACGGCGGCCGCTCTCGGGATCTCGGTGGGGACGGTCAAGAGCCAGACGCACAAGGCGCTCAAGCGGCTGGCAACGCTGCTCGGAGGTGAACAGGATGACGCTTGACGAGCGGATCCGCGCGGAGCTGGAGCGGGGCGCGGAGCAGGCACGGATCTCTCCCGACGCGTGGGAGAGGATCTCCGCCCGCGCGGTCGCGCGCCCACGGACGCGGCGCCTCGTCGTCGCGGCCTCGGTCGTCGTCGTCGCCGTCCTGGGCTACGTCACCGCTGGGCTCGTCGGCAGCACCGTCGTCCAGGATGTCGTGGGGGAGCGGAGGATCGCTCCTCAGACCAGACCCACGCTCGGGTTCTGGCCCGTCCACACCGGTGATCCAGCGGCCCTCGAGATGCAGCGGCGCGTGGAGCGCGGCCAGGAGAGGTGGAGGAGTGACCCGGTAGAGGTCGCGCGAGCATTCGCGCGGGAGGTCCTGGAAGCGGACGAAGTCGAGGTGCTCGGGACGAACGACAGCCTGGACGAGGACCGGGACTGGCACTTCGCGCGCGTCGATCTGAGGCCGGTGGTCGCGGGGCAGAGGGGCGTCGTCCACGAGGTCGGCCTACAGACCCTGCCCGACGCCGGGGTTCCGGTCTGGTTCGTCTACGGGATGGACAACGGCCGGTACACGCTGGAGCTGCCACAGCCGTGGCACGCGTCGTTCACGTCCCCCCTCAAGGTGCGCGGCTTCACGGAAACCGCGATAGGGCTGCACGCGGAGCTCCGGGGACCCGACGGAGCGGTGCTCGGGCGCGGATCGGGAGGGTCCACAGGGGGACCGTTCGGCTTCGCGCTCGACCACGCGCTGCCGCGGGAGGAAGGCGTGGGGTACCTGCTCGTGTGGGAGCAGGGGGAGCCACGCCTCAACTGGACGGCGTTACCCATCTCGCTGGAGGACCGAGGCACCGCGCAGGCTCTGCGAGAGCTCGGACACGACCCGATCCTCGAGATGCAGGACACCTTCGTCCTGAGGGACTGGATGGCCGCGTTGGAGAACCTCAGGGGCTTGCACGAGAAGCGCGGCCCGGAGCAGCCCGTGTTCATCGGTCAGGCACGAGCCAAGCTGAGTGACCGGATGGCGTCGGAGCTGCGGACGGCCGGAGACCTGACCTCGTTGGATGCGCCCCCGATCGACCGCGTCGTGCAACTCGAGGTCTCCCGTGAGCCCGGCGCGTACCGGGTCCGCGCCCGGACCTACAGGGGCGAAGGTCAGGCCGCCACGTACAGCGACGACACCCTGACCTTCGTCCGGGAGCACGACCGGCTCGCGCTGGACCGGTGGGACCGCGGCCCGGCCGCCCCTCTGGAGGAAGCGATCGGGCTGGAGGTTCACTTCCGATACCCGCCTGCGGGTGGGGGCGCTCAGAGACCGGGGAGCTCCGAGACGCGCCGGGTGCCGGCATCGCACGACGCGGTCCGCCTCGCTGCTCTCGAGGTGCTCGCGGGCCCCAGGGTCAAGACGGGGTCGATGGTCCTGATGGGCGGCGAGGCGCGGCTGCGCGAGGTGCGACAGGAGAGGGGGCGGGTCTCTGTGTCCGTGACGACGCCGTGGGAGACGAGGCGGCCCCAGATAGAGGCGAGCCTGCGCGCGACGCTCCTGCGGCTCCCGGGGGTGCGGTCGCTCGAGGTCAGCTTCGTGGGGGAGGAGACTTCGCGCCCGCGATAGGATGGACGCGTAGGCGGGGGAGCCCCACGGGGGGCTGAGAGGCCGAGAGGCGACCCCTCGAACCTGATCCGGGTCATGCCGGCGAAGGGAGCCAGATGCGCACCGAGACCCACGTTGGGACCGACCCCCTCGTCGTCGCCGGCCGGACGTTCACGTCGCGGCTGATCGGCGGCACCGGGAAGTTCGCGTCCGGACCCGTGATGGCCGCGGCCCTCGAGGCGGCCGGGTGTGAACTCGTCACGGTCGCCCTGCGGCGCGTGGACCTCGACGCGCCCCAGGGACAAGACATCCTCGACCACCTGGACCGCGACCGCATGCTCGTCATGCCGAACACGTCGGGAGCCGAGACGGCCGAGGAGGCGGTCCGGCTGGCTCGTCTCGCCAGAGCGGCCGAGATCCGCGACGAGCATGGGCGGACCTGGATCAAGCTCGAGGTCACGCCGGATCCCCGGTGGCTGCTGCCCGACCCGGTCGAGACCCTCCGGGCCGCGGAGGTCCTCGTCGCGGAGGGTTTCGTCGTGCTCCCGTACATCGGGGCCGACCCGGTTCTCGCCCGCCGTCTCGAAGAGGTCGGGTGCGCGACCGTGATGCCTCTCGGGTCCTGGATCGGGTCGAACAAGGGACTGCGCTCCCGGGACGCGGTGGAGATCGTGGTGGACCAGGCGAACGTACCGGTCGTGGTGGACGCCGGGCTGGGTGCGCCCTCGCACGCGGCCGAGGCGATGGAGATCGGGTGCGACGCGGTGCTCGTGAACACGGCCATGGCCACCGCCCGGGACCCGGTGAGGATCGCGGATGCCTTCCGGCTGGCCGTCGACGCCGGCCGGCTCGGGTACCTGGCCGGGCTCCCGTCCGCCGGCGAGGCGAGGGCGTCCTCCCCGCTGACGGGCTTCCTGGGGGACGGGTGAGCGACCTCCTCCAGCTGCAGCGCAAGGCGGAACGGCAGCGCATCGTCGGCTACGAGCCCGACTTCGAGCTCGACCTGGACGAGATCGACCGCCTCGCCGCCTGGTCCGCGGACGGTGCGACCGGGGCGGACGTCGCCCGCGCGGTGGCCGCCTCTCGCCGGGACCTGCGCGACCTGGCGGCCCTGCTGTCCCCGGCGGGGACCGCGGTCCTAGAGATGGTGGCGCGGGCGGCTCACGAGCTCACGGTGAAGCGGTTCGGACGAACCATGCACATGTTCGCGCCCGCGTACCTCTCGAACGAGTGCGTGTCCGAGTGCACGTACTGCGGCTTCCAGGTGCACAACCGCGACATCGTCCGCAGGACGTTGGACGAGCGGCAGCTGCGGGGCGAGGTCCGCTACCTGTCGCACCTCGGCTTCCGTCACGTCCTGCTCGTCGCAGGCGAGCATCCGAAGCACGTGTCCGCCGACTACATCACGTCCTGCGTACAGACGGCGGCGGCGGAGGTGCCCACCGTCTCGCTGGAGGTGCAGGCGTGGGACGTCGCGACCTACCGTCGCTTCGTCGAGGCGGGCTGCGAAGGCCTCGTGCTCTACCAGGAGTGCTACGACCCCCGGCGGTACGGCGACTTCCACCTGAAGGGCAACAAGCGCTTCTACCCCTGGCGGATCGGCGCCGCCGATCGGGCGGCCGAGGCCGGGATGCGCAGGGTGGGTCTGGGCGCCCTCGTGGGGCTCAACCCGGACTGGAGATGGGAGGTGCTCGCCCTGGCCGCCCACGCTCGGTACCTCATGCGGCGGTGGTGGAGGACCGAGGTGACGGTGGCGCTCCCACGGCTCGAGCCGGCGGCTGGGTTCCAGACGCCGCCGCAAGTGATGACGGACGCGGAGTTCGCCCAGGCGACGAGCGCCCTGCGGCTCGTTCTGCCCGACGCGGGCATCGTGCTCTCGACGCGGGAGCCCGTCCGCCTGCGCGACGGTCTCGTCCGACTCGGGGTCACTCACCTGTCGGCCGGGTCCCGGACCGAGCCGGGGGGGTACGAGGAGCCCGGGGCGGCGGAGGAGCAGTTCTCGGTATCCGACCGCCGCTCCCCGGAAGAGGTCGCGGCCATGCTGCGGGCAGCGGGCTACGACCCGGTCTGGAAGGGGTCCAGCCCGGCCCTGCGCCGCGGCTCTCCGCCCGAACGGCTCTGACCTCGCGGTTTAGCTGGTCTCGAGGCCGGGGATACCACTCCCGGTGATGCAGTAGGGCTCGAGGAGCTGACCGGGAGGACGCGATGACCGAGTACAGGTATCGCCGCGAGGCGTCTGGTCCGCGTCGCTCCACGCCCCCTCCCCAGGTCGTGAGGGAGCGTGTGGTCGAGCGACGCGGGGACACGAGAGGAGGCCCTGCGTGGGGCCCCCGGTACGAGGAGGTGACCGACAGCATGGGTATCGGAGTGAGTGTCTTCTTGCTGGCCGTTGGTGCGATCCTGGCGTGGGGCGTGAACATCGCCACCGAGGGAGTGAACCTCAACACGATCGGGATCATCCTGATGATCGTCGGCGCTATCGGTCTTCTGTTCTCTCTCCTGTTCTGGAGCAGCTACGCTCCGTTCGGGGGCCGACGCGAGGTCGTTCGCGATCGCGAGATCGACCGCGGCGTCGTTTAGCACTGGCTGATCCAACACCACCATGGCCCGGGGACCGTCAGGTCCTCGGGCCAGTTCGGTTCTGGAGGTGGATGTCGTGCTGACGCCGCTCGCCCTACAGGAGGACATCGCGGAGGCCCTGCCTCAGGGCCTCACCGCGTGGGACTGGGCGACGGCGGGGGCCATCTTCCTCGCCGGTGTGATCCTGGCCAAGCTGGCTCACCGGCTCATCTCGCGGTGGATCGAGAAGGGACACGCCCAGCGCTCCGGACGGGTCGTGGGCCGGGTCGTCGCCTACGTCATCGCGTTGGGGGGGTTCATCTACGCGCTGGTCTCCCTGCGCGTCCAGATAGCACCCCTGCTAGGTGCCATCGGCCTCGGCGGGCTCGCGCTGGCCATAGCGATGCAGTCGACCCTCGAGAACTTCATCTCGGGCGTGTTCCTGGAGGCGAGACGCCCGTTCCGGCGGGGAGACCAGATAGCCACTAACGAGTTCGAGGGCACGGTGGAGGACGTCAACCTGCGAGCGACCCTCATAAAGACGTTCGACGGGGAGCGGGTCGTCATCCCCAACGGGACGGTCCTCAACAACCCGATCGTGAACTTCACGGCGCTGGGCGCCCTGCGGACCACCCTGACCGTGGGCGTCGCTTTCGACTCGGACCTCCCACAGGTGAAACGGGTGGTGCAGGAAGCGGTGCGCGGCGTGGAGGGTGTCCTCGAGGCGCCGCCCCCGATGGTCTTCGTCGACTCGTACGCCGACTCCAGCATCCAGCTGGCCGTCCACTTCTGGCATGCGCCTCAGCGGATGGTGAGGTGGCAGGTCCGCGATCGGGTGGCCATCGCTGTGAAGCAGGCGTTCGACCGCGAGAACATCACCATCCCGTTCCCGCAGATCAGGCTCGGGCCCGATCCCGGTTAGGTCTTCCCTATCTCGACGAACCGGCGGTCCCTCTCGTCGTCGAGCTCCCTGTGCGCGGCCCGTCGGATCAGCTTGAGCTGCTCCTCGAGGACGGGCGCCCGGTCGGGCGGTGCGACGTTGAGCAGGTCCTCGACCATCCCCGTCAGCCGGCGCAGGACCTGGATCGAGTTACGCGCATAGAGCCTGATCTCGTCTATCGCCAGCGCGACGTACTCCTCCCAGGTCGGGACGGGGATCACGAGCCGGAGCTTCCCTTCTTCGTCGCAGCACCGTCCGGTGGGGAAGGGCCGGCCGACCAGCCTGCGGAGGAGGTCGTGCATCTGGTCGAGCGCCTGGACCGCCGTCGTAGGGTCGTTGACACCGGGCGAGAGAGCCCGCTCGGCGATGTCCACGAGCTGCCGGAAGCCGAAGGCGGGGTCCTGTTGCATCGTCCTCTCCGGATGCAGGCCGATGGCCCCGCTCACATCTTCCAGGTCTATCCGGTCGTCGCCTCCGTAGACCTCGACGAGGTCTTCGCCCTCGCAGACGAAATCCCCCATGCCATGCCTCATCACGAGGCAGCAGTCGTGTTCCTGCGCGTGCTGGATCAGCCTGTCCATGCCGATCGAAGAGACCACCCCGGGGCGCGGGGCCTGCACCAGGTGCCGCCGCTCACCGGGTGGCTCCGTGCCGCTGGGGGCGCTGCTTCCCGGCTCGTCGACCGGGTAGAGCTTCTCGATGAGCTTCCGGGTCTCGGCGGCGACGCCTTCTATCAGTTTCACAACCCGGATCGATTGGGAGATGTTGTTGATGAAGTGGATGAAGAACGCGACGGACACGAGCACCAGGAACAGCGAAACCGTCACGGCGATCTCGGGGACGAACCCCTGCCCGCCCTCGTCCTCCGAGCGCACAGACCGCAGGACGACCAACGAGAAGGTGAAGGTCGAGACGAAGGCGGCCAGCGCGAACTTGCTCGTTCGGTCGCGAAGGAACTGGCGCAGGACCCGCGGCGAGAACTGGGTCGAGGCCAGCTGCAGGACCACGATGGTGATCGTGAAGACGACGGCGGTGAACTGCATCATCGCCGCCGCCACCGTCGACAGGACGTCCCGGGCTGCGTCGGGCCCTCCTCCGAAGACCAGCCCGGGGAGGCGGCTCGCGTCGACCCGGCGGTCTACCGAGGTGAGGACGTGCGCGAGCAGTATCGACGAGGCGACGCAGATGGCCGGGACGAACCACAGGGAGCCGCGGAGTATCTCCCGGACGTCAGACAGCCGTCGTCCCAAGAGCCCTCCAGGTCTGGGTCCGGCCGGGGTGGGAAGAAACTAGCATAGGGATGCTCTATACCCAGACATAGGGAGGATGATGGCGGAGCCCGGGTCCACCGGCCAGACGTTCGGACCGA
>DATLFR010000244.1 GCA_035540895.1 Actinomycetota bacterium
GGGCTCGGCGAGAACCACCTGACGATCACCTTCGAGCGGATGAAGCGGAAGTTCGGGGTCGAGGTGGAGCAGATCCCCCTCCGGATCCCCTACCGGGAGACGATCTCGGGCCGGGCCACCTACGAGTCGCGCTACATCAAGCAGTCCGGAGGGCGCGGACAGTACGCGGTGGCGTCCCTCGAGGTGGAGCCCCTGCCCCACGGGGGCGGGTACGAGTTCGTCGACAAGATCGTGGGCGGCGCCATCCCCGGCAACTTCATCCCGTCGGTCGACAAGGGGGTCCAGGGGGCGATGAACGAGGGGGTCTTGGCCGGGTTCCCGGTCGTGGACGTCAGGGTCACCCTGTTCGACGGCAAGTTCCACTCCGTCGACTCCTCGGACATGGCCTTCCAGATCTGCGCCTCCATGGGGTTCAAGGAGGCGTGCCGCCAGGCGGGCCTCGCGCTGCTCGAGCCGATCATGGACGTCCACATCCGGGTGCCCGACTCGATGCTCGGGGACATCATGGGAGACATCAACTCCAAGCGCGGACGCATCATGGGCACCGAGCCCGACTCCCGCGGCTACCAGGTGGTGCACGCGCAGGCTCCCATGGCCGAGATGGCCCGCTACGCGATCGACCTCCGGTCCATCACCGGGGGCCGAGGCACGTTCACGATGGAGTTCTCACACTACGAACAGGTCCCCGCGCACCTCCAGGACAAGGTGGCCGAACAGGCCAGGGCGGACGCCGAAGCGGCGAAGCACTAGCCGCCGAGCGAGGGCGCGACCGCGCGCTCGGCGACGTCCTTCGCCGCGAGGGCGAGGAACTCGTCGACCGGGACGTCCTTGCGCTGCTCTCCCGTCCGCAGGCGGAGGGCCAGCGTCCCGGAGGCGAGCTCGCGGGGCCCGACCACGCAGATCCAGGGCACCTTCTCGAGCGTGGCCCGGCGGATCTTGTAGTTCATCGACTCGCCGGCCGTGTCGACGTCGGTGCGTAGCCCGGCCTCCCGGAAGCGGGCGGCCAGCGCCTCCGTGTCCCCCACGATGTCGTCCTTCAGCGGGACGAGGCGCGCCTGGACGGGCGCGAGCCAGGGCGGGAGGGCTCCCGCGGTGTGCTCGAGGTAGACACCGAAGAACCGCTCCACGGACCCGTACAGCGCCCGGTGGATCATGACCGGGCGGTGGGTCTGGTTGTCGGCGCCGACGTACTCGAGACCGAAACGCTCGGGGAGCCCGAAGTCGAGCTGGATCGTCGTCAGCTGCCAGAGGCGTCCGATCGCGTCCTCGTACTCGAAGTCGATCTTCGGTCCGTAGAACGCTCCCTCCCCGGGTGCCTCGTCGTAGGAGTAGGGAGAGCGGTCCAGAGCCTCGCGGAGCGCGGCCTCGGCCCGCTCCCACATCTCCGGGGTGCCGATGGTGACACCGGGGCGGGTCGACAGGTGCACGACGGGGTCGGACAGTCCGAACGCGCTGTAGTACTTGACCGTCATGTCCATCACACCGAGCAGCTCATCGACGATCTGGTCGGGCGTGCAGAAGATGTGCGCGTCGTCCTGCGTCATCCCGCGCACCCGGTCGAGGCCGTGCAGCGTGCCCGAGCGCTCGTGCCGGTAGACGGCTCCGAGCTCCGAGAACCGCAGCGGGAGCTCCCGGTAGGACCGGGTCCTGGAGCGGTAGATCAGGACGTGGAAGGGGCAGTTCATCGGCTTGAGGTAGTAGTCCCCCTCCTCGGCCTGGATGGCCGGGAACATGTTCTCGGCGAACTTCTCCAGGTGACCGGAGGTCTCCCATAGGATCGAGCGTCCGATGTGGGGGGTCGTCACGAGGTCGTACCCCCACCGGAGGTGCTCTTCGCGTGCGTAGTCCTCCAGGAGCTTGCGCACGATCCCGCCCTTCGGATGCCACACGAAGATCCCGGCTCCCACCTCGGGCGGCGACGAGAACAGGTCGAGCTCGCGACCGAGTCGTCGGTGGTCACGACGCTCCGCCTCCTGCAACCGGTGCAGGTATGCCTCCAGCGCCTCGGCGGTCGGCCAGGCGGTGCCGTAGATGCGCTGCAGCTGGGGGCGGCTCTCGTCGCGCCGCCAGTAGGCGCCGGAGACGTTGAGCAGCTTCACGTGCTTCACGTGTCCGGTGGTGGGCACGTGGGGGCCCAGGCAGAGATCGGTGAAGGCGTCGGCGTTGTGGTACAGGGTGGCCACGTCCCCCACCTTCACCTGGCCCTCCTCGTCCGTCCCGGTCAGGATCTCACGCTTGAACGGCTGGTCGAACTCGGTGAAGAGCGAGATCGCCTGCTCGCGCGGCACCTCCTCGCGTCGGAACGGCTGGTCCTCCGCGACGATCTCTCGAACACGCTCCTCTATCCGCGGCAGGTCGTCCTCGGTCAGCGGACGTGGCAGGTCGAAGTCGTAGTAGAAGCCGTTCTCGACGGGAGGACCGATCGCGTACCGCGCGTCCGGGAACTCACGCAGGACGGCTTGCGCGAGCACGTGGGCGGCGGAATGACGCAGGACGTGCAGCGAGCGGGGATCGTCGGGGGCCGGGAAGACGACCTCGGCTCCTTCCTCCTCGGCGCGGAGCTCCCGCGCCAGATCCACCGGCTCGCCGTCGAGCAGCGCGATCAGCGCGCCCTGCGGCGCGAGATCGCGGAGCGGGGTGCCCGGCTCCGTCTCGCGCGGGTGTCCATCCACGTTGACCTTCATCGTGGGGGGGAGTCTACACGCCGCACCCGGAAACCTCTGCGGTCAGAGGCGGTCGCGCCACGCCTTCGTCCACTCCTCGACCGACCATCCCAGCGCGCCCTCGACGACGCGCCGGACGTGGTACTCGCTGGTCCCGGCCGAGAAGCGGGTGGCGCCCAGCTGCTCGTAGAACCGCGCCATCGAGTCGCGCCCCCGCTGGGCGTCCAGGACCTCGAACGCGACCTGGGAGCGGGCGTACGTGCGCACGATATCGCCCACGCTGCCCACGTAGAACAGGTCGGAGGTGGGGAACTCCTCGGGGGTCCGGCCCCCACGCGCGGCCCGGACCCCGCTCTCCGGCTCCGACCCGTGCATGGCCAGACCCTCCTCCACCCACACCGGGACGAACGGTCCGGACGCGGGGGTCGTTATCGCGTGGATCAGCTCGTGCGCCATGATCCCTCTCTGGGCGGCGGCGTCGTAGCGAGCGAAACGCTCGAGGTTGATGAATACCCGGACGCCGGCCGGGGGGAAGTCCCCCTCGTAGCGGTGGGTCCGGCCGGCGAAGGCAACGAACTTGTCCAGGTCGATGGTCGCCTGGATCATCCGACCGAGCTCGGCGCTCGTGGACGGCACCACGATCACGTACCTGTCGCCGGCCGGTCGGGGCCAGAACCTCTTCGCCTCCTCGTACGCCTGCTCGGCGAGCTGGACCACCCCCCGGACCTGCTCGACCCGGTCAGGGTGGGCGAGGAGGACGAAGTTGCGCGAGGTGACCGCCCGGACCGGACCGCCCGCCCAGAGGGGGACGGGGGAGAACCCGCCCAGCGCCTCGAAGTCGGTGTCGGATGCGAGCCGCCACCCCTCGTACCGATCCCCACCGTCGGCCCCCGCGCGAACGAACGTGTAGAAGCCGCTCTCCGCGTAGGGCAGGCGCTCCACGCCGGAGACGGCTGTCTCCTCGACCACGTGGAACGCCGACACCTCCGACCCCGGGTAGAGCTCCCGGACGCGAGGCCACGCTATATCGCCGCTGAACCTCGTCAGCGCCGAGACCCGGTACGTGGAGAAGCGGACCTCGGCGGCGTTGTCGAAGGACCTCAGCTCCCGCTGAGCGAACGCGCCGGGCGCCATCGTCGCCTCGAGGAGGGCGCGGTCCCGCGTCTGCCAGGCCCGACCCCTGTCCTCCAGGAGCGCGACCACGCCGTTCGGGACCTGGGCGACCGCCGGGTTCCCGGCCTGCGTGGCCAGCGCCGGCTGGGCCGCCACGACGAGCGCGGCCAGGAGCAGGGAGAGGCGGGCGGGCGGACGTCGCACCTCCAGAGGCTACCCGCGGTCCAGGTCGGGGGTAACGTGGAGCGATGGGAGGGACCGAACGTTCTTCGGCCTGGGTGGTCCGCAACGGCCGGCGAGTGGGAGTGACGGTCGTAGGCGGCATCCTGGTCGCCGTGGGCGTCCTGCTGCTCGCCCTCCCGGGTCCCGGCCTGCTCCTGATCGCTGCCGGCCTCGCCGTCCTGGCCACCGAGTACCGCTGGGCCAGGCGCGCCCTGCGCCGGACCCGTGAGCTCGCTCGGTCGGCGAAGGACCGCTCCGGCGAGGCCGCCCGGCGCGGGTCCGGATAGCGGCCCCCGCGGGCGGGAAGGAGGTCGCCCTGTCCGGGGCGAACCCTGTCGGGGAAGGACCCGTCCGGACATGGGGGGACGCTTTGGGTGGCTTTCAGATCCCGGAAGAGCCGGACGCCAACGCGGTCCCGGACCGGGACCTCGCGCCGTTCGCGGACTTCGGCGAGGCGGCCCGGGCCGGCCTCGGTCATCTGGCCGGCACGAACCAGGCCCCCGTGCAGGAGCTGATCCTCCGTCTGCTCACCACCCTCGTCTCGGCCGAGGCGCGCTGCGAGGACGCCCTGCGACGAGCCGCCAAGGCGGAGTCCGACTCCCAGGTCGATCCGTTGACCGGGCTGGTCAACCGACGCGGCTGGGTCAGGGCCCTCGAGGTCGAGGACGCACGCTCGCGCCGGTTCGGGCTCCCCGCGTCCATCGCCGTCATCGACCTGGACGAGCTCAAGATGGTGAACGACACGCACGGCCACGCGGCGGGGGACGACGTGCTGAAGCGGGCCGCGCGCACGATCGTCGGGGAGACGAGGGCGCACGACGTCGTCGCCCGGCTCGGGGGAGACGAGTTCGGGCTCCTCGCCGTGGACTGCGACAGGGAACAGGCCGATGCGCTGGGCCTGCGGCTCTCCGCCCGGCTGAGGGCCGAGGGGATCGAGGCGTCGATCGGCCTGGCGACGCGCGAGGAGAGCACGGACCTGCGGGAGACCTGGGAGAAGGCCGATGTCGCGATGTACCGGGCGAAGCAGGTCAACAAGGTCGACCTGACCATCTCCGAGCGGAGTCCGGACCCGGAGTCCGCCGGATCCTGACCTCAGGCGAGGGCGGCCGCTATCCGGTCCGCCGTCCTCGTCGCCAGCGCCTGCGCGGTGAGGGTCGGGTTCGGACCCCCGAGCCCGTTCGGAAGGGCCGAGGTGTCCCCCACGTAGAGCCCGTCGACGTGGTGAGCCCGTCCATCGCCGTCGAAGACGCTCGTCGCCGGGTCGGGTCCGATCCTCATGGTCGACATGATGTGTGTCATGAAGACGGGCGAGATCTTCGTCCGGTGGACCTCACGGGCCCCCGCGGCGCGCAGGATCTCGGCCGCGCGGCGGGCGAGCCAGTCCTGACGCTCCTGGGAGGCGGCGGTCGGCCGGTACATCACCTTCGGGACGGGTCCGTGCTCGTCGGGCGGCCACTCGTCCGGGGGGGTGAGGGTGACCCGGTTGTCCGCGACCGCCTCGTCGTCCGTGGAGATGGCGACCGTCAGCGACCGGCTGTACCGGGCGATCCTGGCCTGTGCCTCGGGTCCGTACCAGCGTCCGGCCACGTCCCAAGGCTCGTCGCCCGTCGGCTCGTCCCACCACACCCCTCCCCCACCGGACATCACGATCGAGAACGCCTGGGGGCCGAACCCCTGGCTCCAGAGGGTGCCCTGGCCGGGGAAGTCCGCTCGGGCCATCGTGATCTGACCGACGTTGGGATGGACCTCCCGGTCGAAGAACCCGGTCACGAAGTCCTGCAGGTGCATCGTCAGGTAGCGCCCCACGACGTCATGGGGGTCGGGCAGGCCCGAGTTCATCCAGAGGCGGGGCGACTCGATCGACCCGCCCGCGAGCACGACGACCCGCGCCTCGGCCTCTCGGGTCTCCCCGGTCGTGGTCTCCCTCCACCGGACGCCGTGGACCGATACGCGGCCATGGACCTCGGCATGGAGGATCTCGGTCGCGAACGCGTCCGGGACGACCTCGCATCTCCCGGTGGCGACGGCGGCCGGGACGTAGGAGACGTTCGTGGCTCGTTTCGCCTTGCGTTCGAGCGGGGCGGCGACGGGGTGGGGGCAGCCCACGAGGCAGTTGCCGCACATGGTGCAGCCGTCGACGTCTGGCCACGAGAGCGACCCGCCCGGCTGCATATCGGCGATCGGGAGGATCGCGTTGTAGGCAGGGCGCCACACGGGAGCCGACACCTGCATCGAGTCGTCCCGGACCAGCCCCGTCGCCTCGCACCCCTTCGCGAACAGGGCGTCCTTCGTGGCCAGGTCCCTCACCTGCTGGACCGGGAGGAAAGCCTCCACCCGCTCGTAGTACGGGACGAGCTCCTCGTACGGGAAGGGCCAGTCGGCGTCGACGGCGGCCGGGTACATCCGGGGGGCGATCCCGTTGTAGTGCAGGGTCGTTCCGCCCACGCCGGAGGCCTGGAGGATGAGCCCGGCTCCCTCGCGCCGGCGGATCCAGGGGGGCTTCGACCGGTCCTTCGGACCCCAGCGCAGCCGCCCGTGCAGGATCCCTCCCATATCGTCCTCGAGGAGGCTGAAGTCGGTGTCGGGGTCCAGCCAGGGCCCGGCCTCGAGCATCAGGACACGCAGCCCGGCCTCGGCGAGCTCCTTCGCCACCACGGGTCCGCCGCCGCCGGCCCCGACGACTATGGCGTCGTAGGTCACACGTCCTCCCGGTAGACGGGGTGTCCGATGGCCGGACCGGGGTACCCCACGTCCTCCCACATGGCCGGGACACCGAGCTCGCGGGTGCCGGGGTCGTACCCCGTCCATTCGGAGTACATCGCGCCCAGCGAGAAGATCCAGAAGATGTCCGCCGCGTCCTTCGTATCCGGGTTGGGATCGGCCGACATCGTGCGCAGCACCGTCACCCGCTCCGGGGGGTCGAGGTCCGCGAACCTCGTATCGGGCCGGACCACGGCCGCGTAACCGTCGAGCAGGGCCGCGATCAGCTCGGGGAAGCCGGGTGGGAGACCGAGCTCGACCAGCTCGATCACGTGCTGGTGGGCGCGCAACTCGACCCCGCCCGGACGCTCACCGGAGGGGAAGAGCGCCTCGACGGCGGCACGGAACGTCTCGGTGGTGCTGGGGTCGGCCACTGCGCCGATCAGAACATATCGGCCGGGAGGGGCGCTAGCCGGCTCCCTCACGCACGGACGCTACCCACGCCAGGAGCTCCTCCACCGGCATCGTGTTGATCACCCGCTCGGGTCCGATGCCGGCCACGCAGAGCGCGGCGATCCCGTAGGTGATGAAGGTCAGCTCGTAGGGGGAGTGGGCGTCGGTCCCCAGCGAGACCCGGACCCCCGCGTCCGCAGCGATCCGGAGGATCTCGGGGCGGAGGTCCTGTCGGTTGGGGTTGCAGTCGAACTCCACCGCCTTGTCGAGCAGCGCGACGGCGCCCAGCACCTTCTCCCAGTCGGCGTTCAGGCCGCGCCGGCGTCCGTACATCCTGCCCTGGGGGTGGGCCAGCACCTGGATATCGGGGTTCAGAACCGCGGCGAGGTAGCGGGCGGTCTGGTCCTCCTTCTCCCGCAGCTTCGAGTGGAACGAGCCGAGGACGATGTCGAGACGGGCTAGGACCTCCGAGGGTGTGTCCCCTTCCCCGGTCGGGGTCAGGTTCATCTCGATGCCCTGGAGGATCCGGTATCGGCCCCCCGCCGCCTGGTTCGCCTCGTCGATCTCGACCCGCTGGGCTGCTATCGCCTCCACGTCCATCCCGGAGGGGATCCGCTGGCCGGCCGAGTGGTCGGTGATGGCGAGGTGCGTGTACCCGCCGTAGTCGTGCGCGGCCTCCGCCATCTCGACCACGCCCAGCACTCCGTCGCTGTAGGTGGTGTGCATCTGCAGGTCGGCCCGCAGGACGCCGCGCCACTGCGGGTTCGCCCTCACGGTCCGCAGGGCCTCGGCCATGGACATGAAGCCCGTGCGCTCGGGAGGCGGCTCCGGCACCTCGGGTGGGGAGTCGAACCAGTCGCGGAGCACGGCGCTGAGCTTCGGTCCTATGCCGGCGAGCTCGGTCAGGTCGCGATCCTGGGCCGCGAGGTCCGATGCCTCCTCCCGCCAAGCCATCGCCTCCCGGGAGGCCCTCTCGTAGGCCTTCCGGGAGTGACCCTCGGCCTCCATCGCCTTCAGGGCGAACAGCTCCGATACCTGCACGTTGGTGAGCGGCATGCGCTGAAGCCTAACCTGGGGGCCATGGCGCTCCCCGTCCAGCCCCCCGTCCGTCCGATGCTCGCGAAGCTGCGGACCGAGCTCCCGGTGGACGAGGGATGGCTCTACGAGCCGAAGTGGGACGGGTTCCGCGCCGTCGTCTTCCGAGACGGACACGAGGTCGAGATACGCAGCCGGGACCTCCGCCCGCTGGACCGCTACTTCCCGGAGCTCCCCGACCTGTTCCGGGCGTCGCTCCCCGAGCGGTGCGTGGTGGACGGCGAGATAGTGGTGCCGGTCGAGGGGGCGCTCGACTTCGACCAGCTCCAGCAGCGCATCCACCCGGCCGAGTCGCGCGTCGCCAAGCTGGCCGGAGAGACCCCGGCCGGGTTCGTGGCCTTCGACGTCCTCGCGCTCGACGACGCCGACCTGAGGAGTCGGACGACCCACGAGCGCAGGATCGTGCTCGAGAGCCTGCTCCCGCCGGCCAGGGAGCCCTCCGAGGCGGACGGGGTGCCGAGGGCCCTCCACGCCGTCGTGACCCCGCAGACGTCCAACCCGGCCGCCTGCGAGGTCTGGCTCGGCGGGATAGACCGCGCCGGGATAGAGGGCGTCATCGCCAAACGCGCCGACGAGCCGTACCGGGAGAACGAGCGCTCGATGGTGAAGGTGAAGCAGCGCAAGACCATCGACTGCGTCGTGGGTGGGTACCGGCTGTCGAAGGCGGGAGACGGAGTCGGGTCGCTCCTGCTGGGTCTGTACGACTCCGGGGTCCTGCACTACGTGGGACACACCTCGTCGTTCAAGGCGGCCGAGCGGCGGGAGCTGCTGGCCCGCCTGAAGGACCTGGAGGGCGGGTCAGGGTTCGGACCCGGCCGGGCTCCCGGCGGTCCGAGCCGGTGGGCGGCCGCCCGTGGGGAGTCCCCCTGGGTCCCGCTCGACCCCGTACTCGTCTGCGAGGTCGCCTACGACAAGATGCAGGGCGAACGGATACGGCACGCCGCCACCTTCCTGAGGTGGCGTCCCGAGCGGGAGCCCGCCGACTGCACCTTCGAGCAGCTCGGACCCGGACGCGGCTGACGCGCGCGGTTCGCGTCCCCGACCGGCGGGTACATCCCGGGCCGACCCGAAGGAGGCGGCGTGGGACGTCCGAGCAAGGCCGAGACCGAGGAAGCGTCCGAGGCGCTCGCGGCCGCGCTCTCGCAGACCCCCGACCGCGGAGACCCCCAGGGGTGCGCCGACGTCGTGGGCCTCAGGTACGTCACCGACGCCATGCCCGGCATCACCCGGCGCCGGAGCGGGAAGGGGTTCTCCTACAGAGGACCGGACGGCCGGCCCGTGCGCGAGCCCGGCGAGCTGGCCAGGTTCCGGGCGCTGGCCATACCTCCGGCATGGACGGAGGTCTGGATCTGTCCCGACCCGGACGGACACCTCCAGGCCACCGGGCGCGACCAGCGCGGGCGCAAGCAGTACCGCTACCACCCCCTGTGGCGGCAGGTCCGCGACCAGGCGAAGTACGGCGAGATGGTCGCCTTCGGGAGTGCGCTCCCTCGGATCCGAGCCCGGGTCCAGCGGGACCTGAGCCGGCCGGGACTGGGACGGGAGAAGGTGCTCGCCACGATCGTGCGCCTCCTGGACACGACCGGACTGCGGATCGGCAACGAGGAGTACGCGCGGGAGAACGACTCCTACGGTCTGACGACCCTGCGCGACTCGCACGCCCTGATCGGCCAGGGTCGTGTCACCTTCAGGTTCCGCGGCAAGTCGGGCCGCCAGGCATCGGTCCAGGTCGCCGACCGGCGGCTGGCGAGGATCGTGAAGGCATGTCGGGACATCCCGGGTCAGGAGCTGTTCCAGTACCTGGACGAAGCGGGCGAGGCGAAGGTGGTCGGGTCCGGGGACGTCAACGACTACCTGCGCGAGATCTCCGGCCAGGCCTTCACGGCGAAGGATTTCCGGACGTGGGCCGGGACGGTGTCCGCCGCGTGTGCCCTCCGCGAGATGGGCCATGCGGAGACTCAGACCGAGGCGAAGCGTCGGGTCGTCCGAGCGGTCGAGGCCGTGGCCGGCGACCTGGGCAACACGCCCGCGGTCGCCCGCAAGTGCTACGTCCACCCCGGCGTCATCGAGTCCTACCTGGCGGGGACCCTGGACGACGTCTGGGGCCGGCCGGCCGAGGGACGGAAGCAGCCTCGGAAGACGAAGGGTCTCAGCGCAGACGAGGAGTTCGTGCTCGCGCTGCTGAAGCGGGCCCGTCGGCAGGCTCGTCGCGCTGCCGCGTGATCAGACGCCGGCCCAGGCGACCAGCCCGAGCGAGGTCGCGGATGGCAGGTCGGGATGTGATGGGACGACCCGTATCGTGAAGCCGTACCGGCCCGCCCGCTGGACCGGGAACGTCGTCTCGTACACGTAGGTCCCGCCTGCCCTGGCGCCGCCCGCCGCGACCGACATGACCTCCACGCTGGACCGCGACATCTCCCCGTCTCCCTCCACGGGCCCGTGCAGGAGCTGGACCTCCACGTCCGAGGGCTCGAGGGAGCCGAGGTGCACCTGGGTCCTCACCTCGCGCTTCGTCCCCAGTTCGTAGAGCGCCTCGTCGGTCTCGCACACCCCGACCGACACCTGCGGCCACGCCTGCCGCACCCGCTCGATGTACGCAGCCAGCGCCCGGGCCCTCTCGTAGGAGCCGTGCGAGAGGGCGTCACAGCGCACGGCGGCCGGGACGTAGATCCTGTCCACGTAGTCGCGGATCATCCGGGCCGCGCTCACCTGGGGGCCGAGTATCCGGAGGGAGGCCTTGATCCGCTGCACCCACCGGTGCGGCGGGGCCTGCCACTCCCGCTCGTAGAAGAGCGGCACCACCCGGCGCTCCAGCAGGTCGAAGAGGGACTCGGCCTCCTGCGCGTCCCGCCTGGTCTCGTCCGGGAGCGCCTCCGCGGAGGGGATGGCCCATCCGGCGGACGGGTCGAACATCTCGTCCCACCACCCGTCCAGGATCGAGCAGTTGAGCCCGCCGTTCAGCGCCGCCTTCATCCCGCTCGTCCCGCACGCCTCCTGCGGACGCCGGGGGGTGTTGAGCCAGACGTCGGCCCCCGCGAACAGCTCCCGGGCCACCGCCATGTCGTAGTTCTCGATGAACGTCATGCGCGTACGGATGCCGGCCTCGGCGGAGAACGCGACTATCCGCTGGATCATCTCCTTGCCCCACTGGTCGGCGGGGTGGGCCTTGCCGGCGAAGATGAGCTGCACGGGCCTGTGCTGGTCCCCCAGGAGCCGGATGAGCCTCTCGGGCTGCGAGAGCAGCAGGGTGGCCCGCTTGTAGCCCGCGAACCGCCGGGCGAAACCGATCGTCAGGGCGTA
Source organism: Actinomycetota bacterium (assembly GCA_035540895.1). Lineage (NCBI taxonomy): Bacteria > Bacillati > Actinomycetota > Actinomycetota bacterium. The sequence goes on from DATLFR010000244.1 coordinate 11,547, forward strand.
CGGGTCGAGCGTGTCGTCCGCCCAGTAGGCCTCCGGCTCCACCGCCCCGGGAGCCCCGGCCGTCCGTATCCGGCTGCGGACGAACTCGACGAGGCGCCGCCGTCCCCGCTCGCGCACCGCCCACAGCTCCTCGTCCGGACACTCTTCGATACGCGCCCACTCTTCAGGCCCCGCCTCCGGCCAGTTCGGGCCGACCCACCGGTCCAGCAGCTCCGCCATCTCCACGGAGACCCAGGTCCGGGCGTGGACCCCGTTGGTGACCGAGGTGATAGGGACCTCGTCCTCCGGTACGCCGGGCCACAGGGGGGCGAACATGCGCCTGCTGACGTTCCCGTGGAGCTCGGCCACCCCGTTGGCCAGGCCGGCCAGCCGCAGGCTCATCATGGCCATGTTGAACGGGGCATCCGCCGGGTCGTCGGGCGCGTGCCCGAGCGCCATCAGCTCATCGAACGGGACGCCGGACGATTCGCACCAGGACGAGAAGTACCGCTCCATGAGGTCACGCGGGAACCGGTCGATTCCGGCCGGGACCGGGGTGTGGGTGGTGAAGATGGTCTGGGCGCGGGTGGCCTGGACCGCCTCGGCCAAGGTGAGCCCCGCCGCCAGCTGGTCGCGGATCAGCTCGAGGGCGAGGAACCCCGCATGGCCCTCGTTCGTGTGGAAGATCTGAGGCTCCGCCCCGATCCCGGCCAGGGCGCGGACGCCGCCTATGCCCAGCAGGATCTCCTGACGGAGCCTGTGTTCCTGGCCGCCGCCGTACAGCCGGTCCGTGACCTGTCTACCGGCCTCGTCGTTGGAGGCCACGTTCGCGTCGAGCAGGTAGAGCTGGACGCGCCCCACCTCGCCCCGCCAGACCCGCGCGTGCAGGGGGACCCCGGCCAGGTCGACCTCCACCGCCACGTCGTCGACCGCGACGAGCGCCATCGCCTCCGGGTCCAGGGTCGGGTAGTCCTCCCGCTGCCACCCGTCCACGTCGAGGTCCTGACGGAAGTAGCCGTGCCGGTAGAGGAGGCCGACCGCTACGAGCGGGACGCCGAGGTCGCTGGCCGCCTTCAGGTGGTCCCCGGCCAGGACACCGAGACCCCCGCTGTACTGCGGCAGCGCCTCGCTGATCCCGAACTCGGGGGAGAAGTACGCCACGCGCCGGAGATCGGTGCCCTTGGACTGGAACCAACGCGGCTCAGAGAGGTACCGCTGCATCTCCTGGCGCATCCAGTGCATGTGGGCCAGGAAGTCCGCATCGGACGCCAGCTCGTCCATCCGCCCGCGGCTGAGCTGGTAGAGCAGCGAGACCGGGTTGTGCCCGGCCTCCTCCCACCCGGCAGGGTCCACCCGGCGGAAGAGCTCGCGGCAGCGGCCGTCCCACGACCACCACAGGTTCATGGCGATCTCGTGAAGCGGCAGCAGCGGCTCGGGGAGCCGGGCGCGGACGAGGAAGCTACGCAGTGCTCTCACGCGACCACCCTAAGGGCTCCGGCTCGCCTCCGGCCACGAGCGATGGTGGACGTCCCCGGGCGGTGGTACGGTCCGGCCGTGCAGCCCCTGGTCGCCACCCCCCCACCCCTGCTCCGGACCGTCCGTCTGCGCCTCCCGGTCGACCTGTCCCTTTCGCTGGGGGCGCTGCGGCACGGGCCCGCGGATCCGACCATCTCCATCCGGGGACGCACGGTCTGGCGGGCGACCCTGACCGAGGACGGGCCGGCCACCCTCCGGCTGACCGCGGACGGGGACCGGACGGTGGCCGTGGAGGCGTGGGGGCCCGGCGCACGGGCCGCGCTGGACCGCGCCCACGCGCTCTGCGGCGGCGAGGACGACCTACGGGACTGGGAGCCGGGCCGGCTCCCGCTGGTCGCCGACCTGGACCGCCGGTTCAGGGGTCTCCGGCTCGTCTCCACCGGACGCGTGATGGAGGCGGCCGTGCCCACCGTGCTCGAGCAGAAGGTGACCGCGGTGGAGGCGCACCGAGCATGGAGGTCTATCGTCCGGGCCTGGGGGTCCTCCGCACCGGGCCCCGCCGGGTTGATGCTCCCCCCGTCTCCCGAGGTCCTGGCCGTCCGGACCTACCACGAGTTCCATCGTCACGGGGTCGAGCGGCGACGGGCCGACGTCATCAGGTGCCTGGCCGGACGCGCGGCCCGCGTCGAGGAGGCCGCAGGGCTGCCTGGGGTCCTGCGCCGCGCGAGGCTGGAGGCCTTCCCCGGCGTCGGTCCCTGGACCTCCGCCGAGGTGGCCGCGGTCGCGTGGGGCGACCCCGACGCCGTACCGGTCGGCGACTATCACGCCCCGGGCATCGTCGTGTACTCGCTGACCGGGAAGCGCGGGGGCGACGACGACGCGATGATGGAGCTCCTCGAACCGCTGCGTCCGCATCGGGGACGGGCGGCTCGGCTCCTCGTCCTGGGGGGCGGTCGGCCGCGTCCGCGCGGCCCGAAGGCGCCGCTGCGCGACTTCCGCAGGATCTGACGGGGGCCGGGTCTCCCCGGCCCCCGTCCTTCAACCTCTAGGCCACGAAGTCGTTCTCCTCCAGCCAGTCCCGGGCGGCCTCGGCCGGGTCGGCGCGGTCCACGTCGACCTGGCGGTTCATCTCCACCAGGTCCTCGGTGGCGAGGGCGGCACTGATCGAGTCGAGCAGCTCGACCAGGTCGTCGCCGTGGGCCTCCACCAGGTCGGCGCGTACGACCGGGACGATCCGCTGGTCGCCGGAGATCCCCTTGTCGTCGTTGAGGACGACCAGCTCGCGAGCGGCGATCGCGCCGTCCGTCGTGAAGACCTGGATGATGTCCACCGTCCCCTCGGACACGGCCGCGTACCGGGCCTGACCGTCCAGGCCCTTGAACTCCTTGAACTCCAGTCCGTACACATCGCGGAGCCCCTGTAGGCAGGCGGGCCGCTCCCGGCACTCGGGGGGACCGGAGAAGATCATCTCGCCGGCGTGGGGGCCGAGGTCGCTCACGTTCCGCAGGTTGAGCCTCTGGGCGGTCTGTGCCGTGACTGCCTGGCCGTCGCGGTTCTCGGCCTCGGCCGGCTCCAGGGCCCTCAACCCCTTCGGCTCCAGCGCCTCGTTGAGCCGGGAGACGATCTGGTCGGGCTCACCGGGGCCGTCCTCGCCGGTCACGTGCCTATAGATGGCCTCGACGTACTCCGGCATGAGCGAGATGTCCCCCCGCTCGAGGGCCGGGGCGTAGATCTCGCGGGAGCCGATCTGGAACCGGCGCTCGACCTCGTACCCCTCGTGCTCCAGGGCCTGCGCGTAGATCTCGCCCAGGATCTCGCTCTCCGAGAAGTTGGCGGAACCGACCACGATCTTCGGTCCCTGTCGGGCCCCGGTCTCCCGAGGCGCCTGCTCGGTCGGCCCTCCGCACGCCGTCGCCCCGAGCGAGAACAGCAGAAGCAGGCTCCACAGGACCCGCCCGTGTCTCGTCTTGCTCGTCATCTCCACCTCCGTCCTCGGGGGCCAAGGTGGGCCCACGACCCGATGAGTCTAGGCGGGGGCAGGGGCCGTCCGTCGGGGAGCGACGACCCGCTCGACCACCCCGAACGCCAGCTCGGTGAGCACGGCGAGCACGGCCACCGAGACCGCACCCGCGAACACCATCGCGAAGTCCCGCAGGGCGATCCCGTCGATGATGTAGCGGCCGAGACCGCCGAACCCCACCAGCGGCCCGAGGGTCGCGGTGGCCACCACCTGCACGGCGGCGATCCTGATACCCGCCACGATCACCGGCACCCCGAGGGGGAGCTCGACCTTCGCGAGGACCTCGGCTCCCCGCATCCCCATCCCCCGGGCGCTCTCGACCACGTCGCGCGGCACGCCCCGTATCGCGGTGACGGTGCTCGTGAACATGGGCGGCACGGCCAGGATGAACAGGGCGCCCAGCGTCGGCCAGAACCCGAGCCCCAGACCCGCCCGCAGCGAGAGTGGGAGCAGCAGCGAGATCGCGGCGAAGGAGGGTATGGCCCTTCCGACGTTCGCCACGGCCGCCGCCAGGACGTCCCCCCGGCCCCGATGTCCGAACCAGAGCCCGGACGGGACGGCTACCAGCGCCGCCGTCAGCGTGGCCAGGGCGCAGAGCTCGAGATGCTCGAGGGTGCGCGACGGGAGACCGTCCGGACCCGTCCAGTTGGTCGGATCGGCGAACCAGGCGGCCACCTCCATCCCGAAGCTCATCGGCTCCGGGCCCGGGTCCAGGGGGTCAGCACGCGGCCCACGCCCACCAGGAGGATGTCCAGGACCGTCGCGAGCAGCACCGATAGGACGGACCCGACGACGATCGGCGTCGGGAAGTCGCGTCGGAGCCCGTCCAGGATCAGCGTCCCGAGACCGCCCTGCCCGATCAGCGCGGTGATCGTCACGAGTCCGATCAGGGTGACGGTCGCGATCCGGACCCCGGCGACGACGACAGGGAGGGCGAGCGGCAGCTCCACGGCCCAGAGCACCCTCCACCTCCCGTACCCCATCGCGGCCGCGGCCTCGCGCACGCCGGCCGGCACGCCTGCGAACCCGGCCAGGATGCTCCGGACGAGGATGAGGAGGGTGTAGCTCACCAGCGCGATCAGCGCGGTGGTCCTGGAGAGCCCCGTGAACGGGAGCAGCAGGGCGAGTAGAGCCAGGCTCGGGATCGTGTAGACGACCCCGGCCGTCCAGACGATCGGGTTGGCCGTCCGTCGCCACCTCATCGCCGCCAGGGACAGGATCGAGGCGACCACGAGACCGATACCCACCGACCAAGCGGTCAGCTGGAGATGCTCGATCGTGAGAGCCCATATGCGGTCGGTGCGCTGCAGGACCCAGTCCCACCGCACGAACGGCTCGCCGCTCATCGGACGTACGACGCCAGCTGGGAGACGAAGAGCATGCCGAGGTAACGGTCCTGCTCGTCGAATACGACCGCGACCGGGGTGTGGGAGCGGACGAGCGCGTCGAGCGCCTCCCGCAGGGTGGCGTCGGGGCGGGTCCAGACGCGGAAGGGGGTGAGCGCGGATCCGTCCAGCCTGGTGAGGCCGGCGAGGCCATCGACGGACGTCCACCCCAGGAGACGGTCCCCCTCCACGACCCCCACCCAGTCGACCCCGTGCGCGGCGGCGACCTCGCGCGCCTGCTCGGCGGAGGCACCGGGAGGGACGACCGGACCCGGCTCCGGCTCGAGGTCTCCGACGCGCACCAGCGAGAGCCGCTTCAGACCCCGCTCGCTGCCCAGGAATGCTTCGACGAACCCGTTCGCCGGCTCGGCCAGGACCTCGTCGGGGGATCCGTACTGCTCCAGGACCCCTCCCACGTTGAGGACGGCGACCCGGTCTCCCAATCGGATCGCCTCGTCGATGTCGTGGGTGACGAAGACGATCGTCTTCCGCAGCTGCGTCTGAAGGGCGAGGAGCTCGTCCTGAAGGCGCTGTCGCACGATCGGGTCGACGGCGCCGAACGGCTCGTCCATGAGCAGGACCGGAGGGTCGGCGGCCAGGGCGCGGGCCACCCCGACCCGCTGCTGCTGACCCCCACTCAGCTCCGACGGGTAGCGGGAGGCGAGATCGCGGTCGAGGCCGACCAGGTCCAGCAGGTCGGCGACCCGGGCGGAGATCCGCTCCTTCGACCAGCCGAGCAGGCCGGGGACGGTCCCGATGTTGGCCGCCACCGTGCGGTGGGGGAAGAGCCCGCCCTGCTGGATCACGTACCCGATCCCCCGGCGGAGCTCGGGGGCGGGGACGGACATCACGTCGCGGCCGTCCAGCAGTATCCGGCCCGAGGAAGGCTCGACGAGACGGTTGATCATCTTCAAGGTGGTCGTCTTCCCGCACCCCGATGGACCCACCAGGCACACCACCTCGCCTCGGTGGATCTCGAGGGACAGGTCGTCCACAGCCGGTCCTGCGCTGCCCGGCCACGTCTTCGAGACGCGGTCGAGGCGGATCATCGCCTCGGCCATCTCAGGGCTTCGCGCGGGCGGGCGCCCGTCGGGAGGAGTGGACATCGTCCCCCTGGTCGGGGAGGTCGCGCCGCGGCAGCTCGATGACGAAGACCCCGCCGCCTCCCGGACGGTCCTCGTACGCGGCTCGTCCGCCGTGCGCGCCTGCCATCGCCGCCACGATCGAGAGCCCGAGCCCCGTCCCTCCCGACATCCCCCTGCCCTCACCTCGCGTGAACGCGTCGAAGATCGTGGCCGCCTCCTTGGCGCTGAGGCCGGGTCCCCGGTCGCTGACGCGGATCACCCACGAACCCTCGGTGGCCTCCGCCTCGACGAGCACCTCGGCCCGCCCTTCCACCGAGGCGTACTTCACGGCATTGTTGAACAGGTTGACGAGGGACTGGCGCAGTGCCACCCGGTCCGCGACCACGGTGAGGTCCCCCACGCGGTTGAGGACCGTCAGGTCCCGTATCCCGACCTGCGCGTCGGACACCAGGGAGCCCAGGTCGATCGGCTCGTAGCGCGGCGTGCCGCTCGCCTTCGCGAGCGCGAGCAGGTCCTCCACCAGGTCGATGGCGCGTTGTGCGCTCCCCTCCACCATCTCGACGGTCGTCCGGGTGGGCTCGTCGAGCGCGGGGTTGCGCGACGCCACCTGAGCGGCCATGCGCATCGTGCCGAGTGGGCTGCGCAGGTCGTGAGCCACCCGCGCGGCGAACTCGTCGAGCGCGCCGTTGAGCCTCTCCTGCTCGTCGATGCGGCTCCGCAACCCCGCCTCGTACCGGTTCAGCGTCTGCCAGAGCAGGAAGGCGATCAGGGCACCGACCCCGACGAGCAGCATGAGACCCACCGCGAGCCCGCGTTGGAGCCGGCCGATGTCGGCCAGCGCCTCCTCCTCGCCCTGGGTGACCATCACCGCCCATGGACGGCCGCGGACGGGGACGAACGCGGCCATCTCGTCGCGCCGGACGAGCTCCCCGTAGTACCGCGCGGTCCCCACCTTCCACTCCCGGACGAGCGCCCGCTGAGGCTCGGCGGGGAGGGTGCGGCCGACGCGGGCCGCCTCCCCGGTGATGAGGACGCGCCCGGTGCGGTCGACGACCGTCGTGCTTCCCGTGTCTCCGAACCGGAGCGTCCTCAGCTCGGGGATCGCCTTGTTGAACGAGACGGTCGCCACGATCACGCCGACCGTCCCGGAACCGCCGTCGATCGGCTCGCGTACCCGCATGATCGCGTCCTCCCCCGCCGGCTCGGCCTCCGAGACCGAGCGAGTGCTCGTCGACGGCACCCCGGAGGGAGGTTCGGGGGGAGCCCCGGGGAAGGCCCCGACCAGCGTTCCGTCGGCTGAGTAGACGGTGATCTCCCGGTAGAGCGGGAAGGTCGCGAACGTCTCGCGCAGCATGGTGGTAGCCGCCTCCCCGTCACGCCGGCCGATGGCGTCGGCCATCCCCGGCCGCCGAGCCTCCGCTCGGACCAGCGCGGTCGCGAACTGGGTGCTGCGCGCGATATCGGCGGCCACCGTGCGGGCGGTGGCGAGCTGGCCCTCGGTGACGCGCCCGATCAGCTCCTCACGCGCCAGGTAGATCCCCACCGAACCGGCAGCGAGGGGGAGCGCGAACACGAGGGCGCCGAGAGCCGCGACGGCCCGCAGCCGGAAGGTCAGCCAGGACTCACTGGAGCTTCCCCGCATGAGGAGCCCTCACTGTGGCACAGGCTCGGACGGAGCTCCACGCTCCGAGGGATCGGAGGGGTCGGCCGGCATCCCGTGCTTCGCGATGTGGCGGAGCGCCAGCTCGACGACCCTCGCGTAGCTCTGGATCCCGGTCTCCCCTACTCCCTTCAGGGCGGCGTCGTGGGCCCTGCGCACCACCGGGGCCTCGAACCCGGTCGTGGCCACGAAGTGCTCCCAGATCGCGCGGTGGTCTCGCTGGACGCCTGGATGGCGGTCGGCGGTGCCGCGCCCGAGGGCGAGCCACAGGTCCAGCCAGCCCGAGTAGCGGATCTCGGGCCGGTCCGACGCCCACGTCGTCAGGACCCCCACGAAGCTGGCGTCGTCCTCGCCGGCGAACCCGGACAGGTGGGCGCGTTCGTGCGCGGCCGTGGAGGGGAGCAGCCCCGGGTACGGGGGGCGGACCACGGTCGGCTCACCGGTGGCCAGCAGGTACATCCCGGTCGCGTAGCGCCCCGTAATCGGGCTCGTGGTCATCCACTTGAGACGGCCGGTCCGAACGGCTGGGAGCCCGTGTCGCTCCAGGATCGCGGCCTGCAGGGGGACCAGGTGGCGGTCCAGATCCGTCAGGTCCTCGGACATCTCCACCACCCCTCGCTCGTCCTCGGGCAGCCCGGACCGGAGCGCGTCGATCCGGGCCCCGATGCTGTCGATGATGGCTTCGGCCTGGGCCTGGTCGAGGTCGGTGGGCAGATCGAACACGGCTTCGGCCGGGGGCCGGGCGAGGTTCAAGCCGTACACGGCCACCGAGAGAGCGATACCCCACCCGAAGACGGATGCAGCGGCTGCGCCCCCCCTGAGCGCGGCCCTCCGGCGGGTCAGGCCGGCGCGGCGGGTCCGCACCGCCCACCGGACCCCCGCCACCACGACCGCCGCCAGGGCAGCGCCCGCGATGAGGTCTCCCACCGAGAACGGGATCCAGCCGGTGGCCGTCGAGAGGGCGCGGGCCACGCGCGGGTAGACGCCACGCCTGTAGACGTCCCAGGTG
>DATLFR010000245.1 GCA_035540895.1 Actinomycetota bacterium
CCCCTCCAACCTCGTGGCGCAGGTGCACGCGTTCGTCCTCAGCGGCGGGAGCGCCTTCGGGCTGGCCGCCGCGGGGACGATGGGGACGACCGCGCCCCCGAAGGCCACGCCCACCCCGCGCTCGGCCAGGAGCTGCATCACCCCGTCCGCGGCGGCCAGCCCGAAGGCGCTCCCGCCGCTGAGGACGAACGCGTGCACCTGCGCCACGAGGTTGGAGGGGTCCATCACGTGGGTCTCCCGTGTCGCGGGAGCCGCACCCGTGATGCGGTAGGCCCCGGTGGTTCCGGCAGGCAGCAGGACGACCGTGCAGCCCGTCCGGGCGACGGGGTCTGTGTAGTGTCCGACCTGGACGCCCTCCACGTCGGTGATCACTGCAGCACCTTGTCGGCGAAGGTCCGGATCAGGTCGGTCAGCTCGTCCGGACGCTCCAGCATGCCCATATGACCGGCCCCCTCCAGGACCACGAGCTGAGCGTCCGGGATGCGTTCGGACATCTCCCGCGCGAGCCACACCGGTGTCACTAGGTCGCGATCGCCCGCGACGACCAGCGTCGGAACGTCGATGGCGGCCAGGTTCTCGATCGACTCGAACTCGGCCAGCCCCCCGACCGCGGCGACGAGGGTGTCGGTGGGTGTCGCGCTCATGAGCTTCATGGTCAGGGCGACGTGCGCGGGCGAAGCCCCTCGCCCGAACCCGAGCCGCGCGGCGAGCATCGCCAGGTCGCTCGCGGGGAGGCGGACGCGGTCGATGCGACGAGGGTGACGGGCCAGCAGCTCCCACGACGCGAGCGCCGCCTTCCGCAGCCCCTGGAGCCGGGGCGCACCCGCGCGCCACAGCCCGAGGCTGGCGGTGAACGTCGTGTTCAGCAGGACCAGGCCTCGGACGACCCCGCCCATCTCCACCGGGAAGTCCTCACCGAACGAGGCGAGCGCCTGGACCGTCATCCCGCCCATGGAATGCCCCACCACGAGCGCTCGGCCGGCCGTCGCCGCCTCGAGGACGGCCCACAGGTCCCGACCCAGCGTGTCCGGCGTGAACGCGGTCTGCCCGTCCGGACCGCGCGCCGGACCAGACCGGCCGTGTCCGCGCGCGTCGTAGACGACGACCCGGTACCGGCCCTCTGCGGCTAGCTCGCGCACCTGGTAGTGCCATATGTCCGAGGACAGCGTGAACCCGTGGAGGAAGACGATCGCGGGCGCGTCCGCGGGTCCGTGGACCCGGCAGTGCAGCCGGGTCCCGTCGAAGCTGGTCGCCTCCACGACCTCCCCGCGGACGGACCCGAACCGCTCGGCTCCCGCGCGGTCGCGGGCGCCGAGCAGGCGGCGGTAGACCACCTCCTCGACCGCGGCGCCGACGACCGCGCCGGCGGCCAGGGTCCCCAGGGCGAGGAGGCCCGTCCGGGCCTTCCCTCGGGGCCGGCCCCCCATCAGGACGCCTCCACCGCGATCTCGGTCGAGAGCTCCCCCTCGAACCCCTCAGCCTTCAGCTCGGCGTGCACGACGTAGGTCCCCTCTGCGGTGGGCGTCCACGTCTCGGCGTAGCGCGTCCCGGACTGGCCCTGAAGCGCCTCCTGGTCCTGGGCCTGTCCGAACATGCGCTCAGACGACGAGCGCCAGATCTCCCGGCCTCCACTCGTGACCCAGAAGTCGTAGCGCTGGGAGGTCGGGTAGGTCAGGGTGCGCGGCCGTCCGGAGTTGTTCATGAGGGACAGGGTCATGCGGACGGCTGCGCCCGGCTTCGCCCGGGCCGGCTCCACGCGAAGGTTGACCGTGACGTCGCTCACGTTGCGGACATCCCCCGCCACCCGGCTCTCGCCGGTGGAGCACCCGGCGAGGAGCAGGGCGAAAGCGACCAGGAGTCGCCTCATGACAGGTGCACCCGGGGGACCCGGGCCCCCACCGAGCAGACGACCTCGTAGCTGATCGTGCCCAGGGCGGCGGCGATCTCGTCGGCGGTGATCTCCTCGGCGCCCTGCCGCCCCAGGAGCACGACCTCGTCTCCCGGCGCCACCTCGTCGTCGCCGCAGTCGACCATGATCGTGTCCATCGTCACCGTTCCGGCCACGCGGCGCCGTTTCCCGCCGACGAGCACGCAGCCCCGGTTGGAGAGCGGACGGGCGAAGCCGTCCGCGTAGCCGATCGGGACGGTGGCGATCGTGGTCTCGGTGCTGGGAGCCCACGTGAGCCCGTACGAGACGCCCTCACCGGCGCGCACCCGGCGGACCAGCCCAACCGCGCTCGTCACGCGCATCGCCGGCCGCAGCTCGACGAGCGACCGCATCCGGTCCGCGGGGTAGAGCCCGTAGCAGGCGATGCCGGTCCGGACCATGTCGAGGTGCGAGTCGGGCCGGGCGATGGTCGCGGCGGAGTTGGCCAGATGCCTCACCGGGACCTCCACCCCGGCCGCCTCTACCTCCTCGCAGACCTGCTGGAACCGTCGCACCTGCAGCCCGATGGACGGGTGGTCGGGCTCCTCGGCCGCGGCCAGGTGGCTCCACAGTCCCTCGAGCTCGAGGGCCCCTTCGTCCACGACCGCCCGCACGAGGTCCAGGGCCTGCTCGGGCGGGGCGCCCTCCCTGTGCATCCCGGTATCGACCACCACGTGGACCGGGAGACGTTCCCCGTACGCGGCAGCCGCCGTCGCGAGCGCCTCGACCGCGTCGAGCGTCGAGATGCTGGGGGTGAGTCGGTGCGCGACGACCTCCTTGCAGGCCGAGGGGTGCGTCTCGCCGAGCACGAGGATCGGCACGTCGATCCCCGCGTCGCGCAGTCGGACCCCCTCCTCCACGAGAGCCACGCCGAGACGGTCGACCCCGGCGTCCACGCAGGCGGACGCGACGGCCACGTCGCCGTGGCCGTACGCGTTCGCCTTGACGACCTGCAGGTGGGCCGTGCCGGGCCGCAGCAGTCCGCGCAGCGCCCGACAGTTCGCGGCGATCGCCCCGAGGTCCACCTCGGCAACCGTCGGCCTCCACCGCGTCAAGGCGCCTCCACGACGGTGCGCATCGGGTACGGCGGTGTCCGACGCGAGGTCCGCCGCAGCGCGAGCGGAAGCGCGTCTACCACGTCGCCGGCAGCCATCGCAGACCGGCCGAGCCGTGCGGCCGCGATATCCCCCGCGGTGCCGTGCAGCCACGCGGCTGCCCAGGTGGCGGCCGCAGGGTCGGCTCCGCGCGCCACGAGCGCCCCGGCCACGCCGGTGAGCACGTCTCCCGTCCCGCCCGTGGCGAGCCCGGGGTTGCCGGTCACGTTCACCCAGCAGGTCCCGTCCGGGGCCGCCGTGACCGCCCGGCGCCCCTTCAGGTGGACGACCGAGCGCCAGGAGGACGCCAGCTCACGGGCGGCGGCCAGCCGGTCGGGCCCTAGCTCGCGCCCGAGCAGCCGAGCCGCCTCGCCCCCGTGGGGGGTGAGCACGGTGGCCGCGCCGCGGGAGCTCATCGCGTCGCTGCCCACCTCGGCCAGCGCCCAGAGACCGTCGGCGTCGACCACGAGGGGGAGATCTGTCTCGAGCGCCCTCGCGACGAGCTCCACCGGCCCCGGACCTCGGCCGAGACCGGGTCCGATCGCGAGCCCGCTCAGCTTCGGGAGCCGGTCGGCGAACTCGTCGAAGGCCTTGGCTCCCAGCCGGCCCTCCGCGTCGGGGAGGCCGACCTTCACGGCCTCCGGGACGGCCGCCTCGACCACGTCCAGCGACGACCGCGGGAGCCCCAGGACGACCAGGCCCGCCCCCGACCGCAGCGCCGCCCGCGCCACGAGCACCGCGGCGCCTGTCATCCCCTCCGACCCGGCCAGGACACCGAGGGCGCCGACCCGGTACTTGTGGGTGTCCTCCTCGAGCGGAGGGAGCACCTCGGCGACATCGGCGGCGCCGGGCACCCACACGGACGCATCCCCTACGTCGATCCCGATATCGGCCACGTCGATGCGTCCGCATCTGAGGGAGCCGGGCACGGCGACGTGCCCCACCTTGAGCGCCTGGATCGCTACCGTCACGTCCGCCCGGACGGCGGCGCCGGTCACGGCGCCCGTCGATCCGTCCACGCCGGACGGGATGTCCACCGAGACGACCGGGACGCGCGCCTCCCCCATCGCGACCATCGCCTCCCGCGCCACCCCCGTCGGCTCCCCGGTGAACCCCGTTCCGAAGACCGCATCCACCACGGCATGCGCACCGGCCGTCGCCCGTTCGAAGGCGGTGCGGTCCCACCGGAGCACGCGCACACCCGGGAGCCCGCGGAGCATCTCCCGGTGCGTGGCCGCGTCCCCGATGGGGGGCTGGAGTTCCAGCACGGTCACCGTGGCACCCGCACGTGCGAGGTGGCGGGCGGCGCCGTAGCCGTCCCCGCCGTTGCTGCCCTTGCCGCAGACGATCACGGCGCGCCGTCCGTAGGCCCCTCCCCAGAGCCTGAGGGTGGATACCGCGCAGGCGTGGGCGGCGCGGTCCATCAGCTCGGCCCCCCGGACGCCGGCCGCTATCGCGGCCTGGTCGAAACGGCGCATCTGAGCCGGGGTGAGCGCGGGTTCCATGACGACCCCAGGCTAACCGCCGAACGCGGTCAGCCCGTGCGCCACCGCTCGGCCAACAGCTGGACCGAGCCGATCAAGAGGTCGCCGACGTCGAGGTCGGCGAGCAGGTCGTCGCGGAAATGCGGTTCGGTCTCGGTCACGAGGTCCCGCAGGGCGGCGTACCGGTCGCGGTACCCCTCGAGCACCGCCCGCATCTCCGCGGCCGGGAGCCGGTCGGCGAGCTCGACGTGCAGCAGGACGAGACCGGTCACCTCGACGCCCTTCACCTCGGGGATGAGGATGATGGTCCGTCCGTCCCGGCGCCCGCGGGTCACGAGGACCTCCTTCTCCGCGACGACCCTGGCCTTCGTCCCGCGCAGGCGGGGGTCGGACTCGGTGCGGGTGGGGATGTCGGCGGCGATCCCGCCGCGGTCCGTCATCTGGACGGTCCCCCCCTCGCCGCTGCCCCCGACCCGGTAGTGGCTGAACCCGGTCACGGAGCGCACGGCCGCGTCGAGGGCGGCGAGCGTGCGCAGCGTGCGGTAGCTGAGCCGGTCGCGCGACGTCCCCACCGACAGCGCCTGCTGGACCAGCTCCGCCTGCAGGAAGGTCTCGTCGGACCGGGAGATACCGACCGTCACCGTCTTCGCCTGGTGCTTGATGGCGTCGACCGGTCTCGTGAGCTCGTCGATCCCAGCGGTGAGCGCGGCGGTGAGGTCTTCTATGACGACGCTCGGCGTCCCGATCTTGCCGTTCTCGAGGTGGTACATCTCGAGCGGCGATACCCCTGTCGCGTACCTCAGGAGCGAGGCGATCCGTACGGCCGTGTTCGCCTCCAGGTGCCCGTTGAACTCTCCTCGGCGCAGCGCTTCCGAGAACCTCTCGGCGATCGGCGCGACGACCGGCGCCAGCTCGCGCAGGATCTGGTCGGGGTCCCGGGTCCGCTCCAGCGTCTCCTCGACCGCCCCCCGCGCCTCCCGCAGCAGCCGGGCCTGGGCGTCGATCGCGAGCGCGGCCTCGTAGCCGAAAAGGTGGCCGGCCATGGCGGACAGCACGAACGCGAGCTCGGGGTGGACGGCTGGGACCTGGATCACATCGAGCGCGGCAGGGAACCGCGCGTCTCCCTCGCTGGCCACCACGATGGGAGCCGCCTTGTGGGCGCGGTAGATGGCGATCTCCTTCGCCACGTCCTCCGCGTTCGATCCGGACAGCCCGGCTGCGCAGACGAGGATCAGCGGCTCGGAGGAGAGGTCGATGTGCTTCTTGTCCTCGGTGAAGTCACAGGCGATGGACTTGTAGCAGAGCTCCGACAGCTTGATCCGGACCTCCTCCGCGGCGACCCGGTTGTTGCCGTTCCCCACGACCGCCCAGTACCGGCGGCTGGGCGCGTGACGGTAGGCGATCTCGCTTATCTCCTGTCGTCGCGCGAGCACGGCCTCCATCGCCTCGGGGAGCTCCCGGAGAGACCTCAGGACCTCGGTGCGGTCGGCGGTCGGCGCGGCTCCCAGGTGGGACGCGAGGGCCTCGGCGAGCAGGAACCCGGCGGCGACCTGCGCGTAGAACGCCTTCGTGGACGGGACGGCCATCTCGACGTCGCGACCGTCGGACGTGTACAGGACCCCGTCCGCGCGGGAGACGAGGTCGGAACCGCGCCTGTTGACGATGGCTATGACCCGGGCTCCCCGGGCACGGGCGATATCGACCGTCCGGTTCGTGTCGGTGGTCGTCCCGGACTGGCTGATCGCCACTATCAGCGTGTCGGACATGTCCTCACGCAGCGCGAACCCCGAGAGCTCCGTCGCCGGGAGCGCCTCGACGGTGACGGGG